>JAISPE010000229.1 GCA_031275145.1 Prevotellaceae bacterium
AAGGGAACGCTGGATATCTATGAAAATGATTTGCGCGGGTTGCTGCAATACACGAAAGACAAGTTGCCGGATGTACAGCTGGTTTTGTGCGAACCGTTTGCCCTGCGTGGCGGATCGGCCATCGACGAAGCGAAATGGTTTCCGGCGTTCGACGGATTTCGCAAGTCGCTCAAAAAACTTGCCGGCGAGTTCAACACCGTATTCGTTCCGTTTCAGTCGGGATTTGACGAGGCTATGAAACTTGCTCCGGCACGCTACTGGTCTGCCGACGGTGTTCATCCCGACCTGCCCGGGCGACAGTTGATGGCCGATATGTGGCTGGAAGCGACAGGGCTGAAGTAATTACGAAGCGTTTCTACGGGCTTTGGCATGTCAAAGATGAAGAATTATGACGCAATTTTTTATACTGTGCGCGGTACAGTTTTGTGATAACGGGAGATTGCGGGTCAAGCCCGCAATGACGGCTAAGGAGTCTTCAATAAATAAAGGTATCAATTATGGCATCCCGTTAGGGATGCATCGCTCGGTAGAAAACCCATACCGTCCTGTTTTGCATCCCGTTAAGGATGCATCCCTAACGGGATGCAGGACAGGATATATTGACTGTTCTACCGAGCGATGCATCCCTAGCGGGATGCTCTTTGCCCTGACTGCCGTCAGGCAGGCCATTGATGAGATGCCGGAAAATAAATCAATAATTAATACCTTTATTTATTGAACGCTCCATTGCGGGCTTGACAGCCAATTGCCTGTCGGCCGTGTCATTTTGACATTCGTTCCGGACTGTCGTCATTGCGGGCTTGACCCTGTCGTCATTGCAGGCTTGACCCTGTCGTCATTGCGGGCTTGACCCGCAATCTCATATCACAAAACTGTACCGCGCGAGGAATAATTCTGTCAAAAAAAGGAAATCTGTAAATTTTGAAAATTCTGTTAATTCTGTCAAAAAAAGGGAATTATAAAATAAATACCGGAATAATGGAAAATTATCTACATTTGCCGGATAAATGTCCGTAGGAAAATGAAAAGTGATAAGCAACTGCAATTCGACAAGCGTTATCTTGAAATGGCTCATGTGTGGGCGAAAAATTCATATTGCATACGCAGGCAGGTCGGCGCTATACTCGTAAAAGACAGGATGATTATATCCGACGGATATAACGGTACGCCTTCGGGATTCGAAAATGTCTGCGAAGACGAATCGGGAGCGACAAAACCGTACGTGCTTCATGCCGAAGCCAATGCCATAACAAAGGTAGCGCGGTCAAACAACAGCAGCGAAGGCGCTACTTTGTATGTAACCACTTCTCCCTGTATCGAATGTGCGAAACTGATAATTCAGGCGGGGATCAGGCGGGTGGTCTTTTACGACAAATACCGGATTGAAGACGGACTGGAACTGTTAAAGAAAGCAAATATAGAAATATGTCATTTAGATATTAATGAAGATGAGTGAAGAAAAAGAAAAAGACAAAGACAAAGAAAAAGAAAGCAAAGACAAACGGTTTAGAATATTGATGAGCCTGTCGATAGTATTGCTGACTTTATATACGGGTGTGACAGTAGGAAGAATACTGTATTCAGGACCAAAAGTATATAACGTGTCGATATCGAATCCCAACAATCTGTCTGCAGTTGTAGATTATATATCGAGATTTTATGTGGATTCTGTCGATCTCAAGAACATGACCGATTCCATGATTGTCAGTATGCTGCAGGAGCTTGACCCTCATTCGGTGTATATTCCGGCTTCGGAGCTTAAAAGCAGCAACGAGCATCTGGAAGGTAATTTTGAAGGAATAGGCGTGACGTTTTACATGTTTAACGATACGGTGGTTGTTTTAAACGTCGTTCCGGAAGGTCCCTCGAGCAGGGCAAACGTTCATCCCGGCGACCGTATTGTAACCGTAAACGACAGTGTGATTGCCGGAAAAAAAATCGCCGACGAAAAAATAAAATCCCTGCTGAGAGGAGAGGCAAACAGCAAAGTGCAGATAAACATACGGAGAATGGGCGTGGATACGCTGATTCCGGTAGAGATAACCAGAGATAAAGTTATTCTGAAAAGTATAGACGTCGCCTATATGATTACTCCAAACACCGGCTATATCAGAATGACGGGTTTCGCACAGAATACCCATGCCGAATTTGTCGAAGCTCTGGAAAGACTGCATGCGGAAGGAATGACAAATATTATTCTGGATCTGAGGGAGAATCTCGGCGGATTCCTCGACCAGGCAATTAAGATTACAAGCGAACTGTTTTTGGACAAAGAACTGATTGTATATACCGAAGGACAGGCGTTTCCCAGAAAAAACGAATACTCGAAAGGTAACGGGAAATGCGGAAACGACAGCATTATCGTACTGATAGACGAGCGTTCCGCTTCCGCCAGCGAAATCCTCGCCGGCGCGGTACAGGACAATGACAGGGGAATAATTCTCGGACGGCGTTCTTTCGGCAAAGGCCTTGTTCAGCAGATGCTTGACTTGCCCGACAAATCGGGTTTGCGACTGACTATCGCCCGGTATTACACCCCTTCCGGACGCTCTATCCAGCGACCGTACCAGCACGGGGCTACGGGAATTGTCAATTATTACAATGAACTCAACCAGAGAGGAGAAAACGGAGAATACGACAGCGCCGACAGTATCAAGCCGGTGGATACTACAAAATATTATACCGCCAAAGGCAGAATCGTGTACGGCGGAGGCGGCATTACACCGGACATATTTGTCCCGTACGAACACAGTAACATGTACGCCAGACGGATTATAAACAGCAGAATAATGCGCGACTACGTAATGGGCTTCGGCGACAGACACAGAAACGAACTGAACGGCATAACGGATCTGTCGAAACTGGAACGGTTTTTTGAAAACAACAATCCCTGTTCCGGATTTAACGATTATGTTAAAAGCAGGGGAATCAAAACTTCCGACATGGAAATCAAAGAATCGAAAGCAATAGTGGAAATATATCTTAAAAGGGATATATGCCAGATAACGCCTCTGTCCGATCTGGGCGCAACCTATTTATTTAACAAATTTGACAAAACAGTGCAGAAAGCGCTGGAAATTATTAATACGCAAAAAGTAGAAGCCAATGTATGAAATTGATACGAACATATCTGGCGCATCCAGACTGACAAATATAATCATCGAACACCCGAATGTACTCAACGTTCTGGAATATTTCAATATACCTCTGGGACTTGGCGATAAGACCGTCGCGGAAGTAGCAGAGGAATACAATATCGCCCCGAATACTCTGGAAGTCGTTATCAAAGTATATTGCAGGACAATACCGTCAAGGATACTGAATAAGGAAGAAATACACGACCTGCTGATGTTCCTGCAAACTTCGCACGACAATTTCAAGCTTGTCAAGATTCCCGAACTGAAAAATCTGATTGAAAATTTCTCCAGAGAAATCCCCGTGAAATACGGTAAGATGCTGGTCGCCTTTTTCGACGAGTATATACAGGAAATAGACGAACATTTTATGTACGAAGACAAAAAAGTATTCCCGTATATCGCCAACATACTGCATAATAATAAGGAAACAAAGGATTTCAAAATAAGGGAATTTGAACGGAACCATACGGATATCGGTCATAAGCTGTTTGATTTGAAAAATATACTGATTAAATATATCCCTCCGACAGTCGTTTCGGAATACCGTAAACAGATTCTGAACAAACTCATCAGTTTAGAGCGGGATTTGATGTATCATACTCAGCTGGAAGACAATATCCTTGTCCCTTTTGTGAAAAACATGGAAATTAATATCAAATAAAACAGGTGATGTACAGAACTATCGCGATAATAGAAAAATCCAATATTATCAAGGAGGGATTAACACATTTACTCAAAGCGCACAACATTTGTTCGCAAATAGCCAAACTCGACAGTATTGACGACTGGTTTTTTGTTTTTAAAGACGAAAAACCCGACATGATAATAATCAATCCCGACAGATTGAAAGATACGGACCTGGATAAAATACGGCTGAAACTGGAAATACCCGATAAAACCCCGGTTATTGGCCTGCTGTATCAGTATTTCGACAGGGAAATATACAATATGTTCACGTCTACAATATACATCACAGATACGGAAGATATTATACTTGGCAAACTGCGAAATAAACAGAAGAAAGAACAGAATACAGGCGAAAAACTCACCGGCAGAGAAAAGGTTGTCCTGAAACTGTTACTTAAAGGAATGGCAAACAAAGAAGTCGCCGACAAACTCAAAATAAGTCCGCACACTGTCATCACTCACAGAAAAAATATAGTCGAAAAAACAGGAATCCGCTCGCTGTCCGGTCTGGCTATCTATGCCATACTGAATAATATCACCAATATAGACGAAATTAGCGACCTCGAAAAATGAACGTGTTGCTTCACGGATATTCGCAGTGACGCTTTTTGTAATGTCTTTATAACAAGCTTTTACCCGACCTGTTGTAAAAAGGAAAGAAATCCTGCTTCGCGCCGTGGCGAGAATTGAGAAAAGGTTATTCGCAATGACGATGGGTCGCGGATTGCTTCGTCGCCATATTGTCTGAACCGCTGATTTTAAAATGATTTTTTTGATTAACATGATTTTCTGCCTTATGTTATTCAATCATGTCAGTCACAGGACTGTCCTAATCATATTAATCATTAACCCTGAATCAGGTTCAGGGACAAAAATCAGCGGTTCAGACAATAAAAGCGTCATCGCGCTTTCGGTTTCGTTACGAAAAGGAAGGAAATCCCGCTTCGCGCCGTGGCGAGAATCGGGAAATGGGAGCAAATCCTGCTTCGTACTGCAGTACGAAGTGTAAAATGGAAGGAAATCCTGAAATTTGCCGCGGCGAATTCCAGGCTAAAAAACAGATCTGTCACCTCAAAACCCGTACAGTCTCGTTCGGCAGGCGGAACAGATACGCTGAAAAAAAGAAACGATTGAATGGCATTGCCGGCGTAGCGTCTTCGGCAATGTCATCAATTTAAGGAGAAGATTGTAGTTCACTGCATTCCTAATGGAATGCTCTGTACTGCATCCATTTGTGGCTTAAATTGACGATATTGATGTCATCCCTAACGGGATTTCAGACAGTCATGTCGGGAGATCACTGTCTGAACCGCTGATTTCTGTCCCTGAATCTGATTCAGGGTTTATGATTAACATGACCGGAACTGTACAGCAAGTCCCGCATGCCGCCCATGCCGTAAGCTTCCGCATCCCTTAGAAGCCATCAACGAATAAATATATCATGTATTAATGTTAAAGTATTATTATTCACGATTGTAGTATTTATTTTGATGCATTTATTTATTGATAATGCTAAAGGTTCTGTCAAAAAAAGAATCCTGTCAAAAGCGGTATTCTTCGATAATTTTTTACCGCAAAGGACGCAAAGTGTTTCGCAAAAAGCGCAAAGTCTTGACTGTACAGACAGAAACCCATTTCCAGCCTTAAAGTATCTCTTGCTCCCAGTCCTGCGGGCTTGATACCGAATTCTTTTCCTGCATCAAAAACGGCATTCCAAAGTTTCGGAGCGTCTTCGTTGGCCGTATATATTTCACATCCTCCGGCGCCCGTATATCCCGT
>JAISPE010000421.1 GCA_031275145.1 Prevotellaceae bacterium
CAACAAAATAACAGCCATAGTCGGAGCAAGCGGAAGCGGAAAAACAACTCTGGTAAAATTACTGCTGGCTTATTATCAGCCCAATAAAGGAAATATCAATCTTGGAGAAACGCCGATAAAGAATATCAATCCGCACTTGTGGCGCAAAGTAACGGGCGCTGTCATGCAGGACGGATTTATCTTTTCCGACACCATTGCCGGAAATATCGCTCCCAGCGAAGAATCAATCGACATCGAACGACTGCTGTACGCCGTGAAAGTAGCCAATATCCGCGAATTTATTGATTCGCTGCCCCTGGGTTACAATACCAAAATAGGTATGGAAGGCAACGGAATCAGTCAGGGACAAAAACAAAGGATACTGATTGCCCGCGCAGTGTATAAAAATCCTCAATTCCTGTTTTTCGACGAAGCAACAAATTCGCTGGACGCCAAACAACGAAAAGCAGATAATGGAAAATCTGGATGAATTTTATCGGGGAAAAACAGCGGTAATTGTTGCACACCGTTTGAGTTCGGTACGGCATGCCGACAACATTGTCGTTCTGGAAAAAGGAAAAATCGCAGAACAGGGTACGCACGAGGAACTTACAGCAAAAAAGGGCGCATATTATACTTTGGTTAAAAATCAACTGGAACTGGGACAGTAATTGATGGATGTTAAATTAATTTTGTAATTGCAATGACTGAAAACGAAATTAAAGAAGAAAGTAACCCGATAGAACTCCGTAGCGAGGAGTTACATGAAGTTTTGGGTAACGTTCCACCATGGATTTTGCGACGTGGCATAACGCTTATCGGAATAATTGTAATTGTACTGCTGGCCGGTTCGTGGTTTTTCAAATATCCCGAAACGCTTCCGACAACGATGGTATTGACCGGAAAAACTCCTCCGGCAACTATCGTCGCTAAAACAAACGGACGTTTGATGAAACTGTACATAACAGACAAACAGAAAATAAATAACGGCGAATATCTTGCCGTAATCGAAAATCCGGCAAATACCGAAGACGTTTTTTTGCTGAAACAGTATCTTAAAGAATTATTAGACAATCCTGAAGAAATCCCGACCCTGCCGAAAAAAGAATTTAATCTGGGAAGCATACAGTCTGCGTTTTCCGCTCTGTCGCGTTCGCTGGACAGTTATCGTAAATTTGTAGAGTTAAATTACTAAAGTTTGGCTGCGCCGATTTAAAAATTGACTTCGTCGAATTAAAATTTCTGTCAAAAAAGTCAAAAAAAGAAATTTACTCCATATATCAAAAAAAGCAGTACCTTTGTTAAATATTATTAAAAAAATTAGTTTTATACAAACAAATAATTTAAGTAATGAATAATTTTAGACAAGACAGGCGCGGATTTTTGAAGACGGCGGCTATTGCGGTAACCGCATTCACCGTTGTACCGCGCAAAGTGTTGGGAGGCAGTTTTCTTGCGCCGAGTGACGAGTTGACCAAAGCCATCATTGGCGTCGGCGGCATGGGACGGGGACATATCGGATATCCGGGTTCGCGTTTGACGGCAATCTGCGATGTCGATAAAAAACATCTGGAATTAGCCCTTGCGCAAAGTCCTGCGGGAGTAAAGACTTATCACGATTACCGTGAGATACTTGCCGATCCCTCGATTGACATTGTGCATATCGCCACGCCGCCGCACTGGCACGGCAAAATGGCTGTCGATGCTGCAAAAGCCGGAAAAGACGTATGGTGCGAAAAACCCATGACCCGAACTGTTGGCGAGGGCATCAAGGTAAAGGAAGCCATCGAACGTCACGGGCGCATCTTCCGTCTGAACACATGGTTCCGTTTCAGCGACAATTTCTACGGAATGGGAACAACCGTAAAGCCAATCAAGAAATTAGTGGACAGCGGACTGCTGGGATGGCCACTGAAAGTAACGGTCAATGCGGCTACCGGGTTCGACTGGAAATTCTACTGGGTCGGGAAAACCGGATTAGCCAAAGAACCTGTGCCGGCAGAACTTGACTACGACATGTGGTTAGGTCCGGCGCCTTTCAAACCGTATAATTCCCACCGCGTTCACGGAACTTTCCGGGGATACTGGGACTACGACGGCGGCGGGCTCGGAGATATGGGACAGCACTATCTCGACCCTGTGCAGTACTTTCTGGGCAAGGACAATACAAGCCCCGTAGAGATTATCGTTGACGGTCAGCAGCAGGATTCCGACGCCTGCGGTACATGGAAACGGGTCGAACTCATTTACAAAGACGGATGTAAAATCGTACTCGACGGCGAAAACCGCGACAGAGATGCGGCTTACATCGAAGGTCCGGAAGGCAAACTCTATCCGGGATTCCGTTCGACCGTTCCCGACCTGGTGAAAAAACTTGTGGAGTATCCCGAGCCGGCAGAGCAGAATGTCGATTTTGCACAGTCGGTACGCACCCGCAAGCCGTTTGCCCTCAACGAACAGAACGGATTCCGTTCATCGACCTTAGTCAATCTGGCTATCATTGCAGTCCGTCTCGGACGTTCGCTGAAATTCGATCCCGAAAAACTTCAATTCATTGACGACGCGGGAGCAAATCTGTTAATCAACCAGCCGGCAAGAGCGCCATGGAGTATTTAATTTTTAATTTAATGATAAATAAGACTATGATACGTAATTTATTTCTTACAGTCATACTGATTGCAGGCTTACACCTGTCCGTCGCGGCACAGACCGATAACCGTACCCGCGAAACAAAAATTGCAGACATCGTCATGCTTTTACCTGCCGACAATACCGACAGGTTCAACAGTTTAATGAACAATTTATATTCACTGGGCGATGTGATTAACGATCTGGCGCCGCGTTTGACCGACCAGACGGCGGGAGCAGCCGGAAACGATGCGCAGATAAGGTATGCCATAAGCGGTCTGGCAATGTTCGCATCGAAAAATCCGGCACAGAAAGCCGGAATCGAAAAAAGCCTTCTCAAGGTGATTCCCGGTGCGGCGTCGGATGAAATCCGTGATTTCCTCCTGATACAGTTACAGTACGTTGCCGGCAAAGCTTCGGTCGAAACCGCAGCTAAATATCTGTCCAGCGACCGTTTATGCGACGCTGCCGCACGTGTTTTGATACGCGTCAACAGCGAAGAGGCAAACCGTGCGCTGTTCGACGCCCTCGATCCCGCAACGGCAGAACGGCGGATTACGCTTGTTCAGGCTCTCGGCGATGCTGCATACGAACCGGCTGCCGCAAAGATAGTTTCGCTGCTGTCAAGTACTCCCTCGCCGAACATTCTGTCGCTTAAATCCGTATCGCCGGAGACAAGACTGAAAAAGGTCACGCTGTATGCCCTGGCAAAAATCGCTTCTCCCGAATCGGAAAAGATTCTGAACGAAGAAGCCGCGAAAGCCGGCTATCTGCAGGAGGTGTCCGACGCTCTGGGTTCATATCTGTTATACTTAAACAACAGACTGTTGAAGCAGGACCGGAAACAGGTTTCCGCCGCAGCCAAAAAACTGCTGAAAGCGACATCCGAAGATAAACAGATTGCCGCAAAAACCGCCGCGCTCGAATTATACGTCGCTGCCGAAGGAGAAAAAGCCATATCCGAAATACTCAAAGCCCTGCAAAGCGGTAATAAACAGTATCGCGTTGCCGCCCTGAATTTCGCTTCGCGTATCAGGTCGCCGAAAGTTTATAACGCCCTTGCAGCGAGACTTGCCAAAGAAAAGAACAGCGAGGTTAAGGCTGAAATCATTTACGCTCTGGCAGATTACGACAGCAAAAAGGTTTTCCCTCTCGCCGTAAAATATTTATCGAACGGCGACGCTGTCAAGCAGGCTGCAATTATCGCAGCGGGAAAAACAGGCGGGGAAAATGCTGTTGTCCCAATTCTTACGGCAATGAACGACGGTAATGCCGAAGTTGTTGCCACCGGAAAATCCGTATTGCTGTCCATCAAAAGCGACAGTCTGCTTCCGGCAGTTGTCGCCGCATTGCCGAATGCGCAGCCTGCCGCCAGGGTAGCCCTGCTGGAGATACTGTCTTTACACCGGGCGACAAATTATTTTGAAACGGTTTACGATCAGGTAATTTCCTCCGACGGGGATGCACGTACGGCAGCATGTAAGGCATTGAAAAATGTTGTAACGGAAAAAAACGCTCCGCTCGTTGCACAGCTGCTGAACACCTCGTCGAACAGGGAGCAGACCGCTTATTTACAGGAGGCTTTGTATGCGTCAATATCTTCGCTGCCTCAGGGAGAACAGACTAAGAGGGTTGTCGGATTCCTGAAAACAGGACGGAATCCCGTTCTTTACTACAACGTTCTGGCAAAAATCGGCGGCAAAGACGCTCTGAAAACAGTGCTTCCCGGACTGGACGGCGCTGACGGCGATGCTGCATTCGAGGCTCTGACAAACTGGAACGACGCTGCGGCGCTGCCGGCTCTGTTCGACATTGCCAAAGCGAATACGAAATATTCCGACAGGGCTTTGAGCGCTTATATCGCGAAAGTCAGCAGGTCGGGAAACAAAGCGGAACAGAAACTGCTGCTTCTGCGCAACGCTCTGGATATTGCCAAAACAGGCGCTCAAAAACAGGAAATCATCAAACAGATTGCCGGAACAAACTCCTTCCTCGGTCTGATAACTGCGGGAAAATATCTCGACGACAGCAACGCCGGCGTTCAGCAGGCGGCGGTACAGGCAGTGCGGAAGATAGCAATTGCCCGTCCCGCATATTACGGCAACGAAGTTACGGCGCTGCTCAACAAAGCCATTGCCGTCAACAAGGATGCCGAAGCCGGATATCAAAAGCAGGAAATCCTGAAACATTTGTCATCGTTGCCGAAAGACGACGGATTTGTGTCCCTGTTCAACGGAAAAGACCTGACGGGATGGAAAGGACTTGTTGCAAATCCACTTAAACGTGCAGAAATGAAGCCGGCGGCCTTAAAGAGTGCGCAGCTGAAAGCCGATGAGGTGATGCGTGCCGGATGGTCGGCTGTTAACGGTGAACTTGTGTTCAACGGCAAAGGCGATAATATTTGTACGGAAAAACACTATGGCGATTTTGAGATGTATATCGACTGGAAACTCGACCCCGCAGGAAAGGAGGCCGATGCCGGTATCTATCTGCGCGGTGCGCCGCAGGTGCAGATATGGGATACTTCGCGGGTAAATGTGGGAGCGCAGGTTGGCTCCGGAGGACTGTACAACAATCAGAAGAACGCGAGCAAACCGCTCACGGTTGCCGATAATCAACTGGGAGAATGGAATTCGTTTTACATCAAAATGATTGGCGACAGGGTGACGGTATATCTCAACGGTCAGTTAGTTACCGACAATGTTGTTCTCGAAAATTACTGGGACCGGTCGCTTCCGATTTTCACGAAAGAGCAGATCGAACTGCAAGCGCACGGTACACGTGTGGAATATCGCGATATTTATATCCGCGAAATTCCCCGCCGCGAACCTTACGAAGTGTCTGCCGCCGAAAAAGCCGAAGGTTTTGTACCGCTGTTCAACGGTATCGACATGACCGGCTGGACGGGCAACCTCAAAGATTATATCGCCCGTGACGGCGCGATTGCCTGTGTCCCGTCAAAAGGAGGTCATGGCAATCTGTACACCGCAAAGGAATATTCCGATTTCGTTCTGCGTTTCGAGTTCAAGCTGACGCCCGCGGCAAACAACGGTCTGGGTATCCGCACTCCGCTCGAAGGCGATGCTGCATACGTCGGTATGGAATTGCAAATCCTGGACAACGAAGCGGACGTGTATAAAAACCTCGCTGTTTACCAGTATCACGGTTCGGTATATGGAGTGATTCCCGCAAAACGCGGCTATCTGAAACCGACAGGCGAATGGAATGTGCAGGAAGTCGTTGCCAATGGAAACAAAATCAGGGTAACTCTCAACGGTACGGTGATTCTGGACGGCGATATCGCCGAAGCAAGCAAAAATTTCACCGCTACTGCCGACAAACAGAAACATCCGGGACTGTCGAACAAAAGCGGTCATATCGGATTCCTCGGTCACGGCTCGGAAGTGGAATTTAGAAACCTGAGAATAAAAGAACTCTGAAGAAAATTCGGACTTTTTTGACAGAATTTACAAATCTGTCAGTCATGCAAATTTTGTTCATTCTGTCAAAAAAACCGTTTATTTTTCACTAAGGGCGTCCTTTCCTCAAAAGGGCGCTCTTTTTTTTATTTTACTGCATGTACGGTTTGATGAAAAGGGTAGGGTAGGGGAGAGAGAGTCAAATGCGGTCTTCCCGCTCTAATCTACAGCGCTGTACGTGTCAAACCGCTACTCTTTATTATACTTCCAACGGTCTAAATTTGTGAGTTGGATATGCGACGACGAAGCAATCCAGGAACGCTTCGTCGCTACCGCTCCTTACAAAGACGCTTTTTGTAAATAATACATTTAGAGGCAATTTTAGTCGCTGCCATATCACTTTCTTACCGCTTTTTTATCATTTGTTTACCGCAAGGGACGCAAAGAACGCAAAGGGCTGACGCACGACAGTTCTTTGTGAAACCTTTGTGCCCTTAGTGCCTTTGTGGTAAAAAAATAAGCGTCATCACACCTTTTCAGTTGCGGTACGAAACGCTTATTCGCAATGACGACCCCGTCGTGGATTGCTTCGTCGCCATATTCTTCGACAGGCGTCATCACGCCTTTCGGTTGCGGTACGAAACGGGATCTAACAGTGCGTCTTTTATTCCGTTACAATCAGCACGACCCGTTTTACGCCGCTGATGCACGACGCCGTATAGACGAAATCAAACTTTTTGGCGGGTATACCTTTGTATATTATATCGTAGCTGCTGTCAGCTTCTCCGTATGCTTTCTGGGCGTTGAACACTACCGCTCCGAAGTATTTCGATGATGCGGGAAATGTCCGGATATTGT
>JAISPE010000001.1 GCA_031275145.1 Prevotellaceae bacterium
AAAAGCGTGATACCGGATACGCCTTTCGAGTATATCAAACAGTTTGATTTCTACGAACGCGCGAAAGAAAGCAATGTCGGGTTATTAATCGCTTCGGGAGATGTCCGCAATTATGCCAACCTGCTGATAAAAGTAGGGTTTATTAGACATTCGGAAGGCAAAGGAAACTATTGATTTTTAGATTTACGATTTTAGATTTACGATTTTAGATTATTGCTTACGCACGCATGTTTAATCACATCAGGCGTAAGCAATAAATCACAAATCGTAAATCAAAAATCAAAAATATGCTGATGTTTAATCACATCAGGCGTAAGCAATAAATCGTAAATCAAAAATCGTAAATCAAAAATCAAAAATATGCTGATTTATGAAGATTTTAGCAATCAGAGGTAAGAACCTTGCATCACTGGAAGGAGAATTTAATATTGATTTTGACGCTGAGCCGTTGAAATCGGCAGGTATATTTGCAATCACCGGACCTACGGGCGCAGGGAAATCTACCATTCTGGATGCAATGTGTCTTGCCCTGTTTGACGATGCTCCAAGACTTGGGAAAGGAGAAAAAAGTATTCAGGTAAACGATGTGTCGGATAAGACAATAAGTCAAACAGACAGCCGGGTCATTTTACGCAAGGGAGCAGGCGAGGGACGCGCCGAAGTCGATTTTATTGCTGTGAACGGCGAAAAATACCGTTCGATATGGAGTGTCAAACGTGTGGGAAACAGGCCCGACGGAGTTTTACAGAACACCGTCATAAGGGTATATAATTTACAGACGGATGTCGAAGAACAGGGTACGAAAACAGCCCTGCTGAAAAAAATAACAGCGCTCACAGGTTTGACTTTTAATCAGTTTATCCGCGCCGTACTGCTGGCACAGGGAGATTTTGCCACCTTCCTGAAAGCAAAACAGAGCGATAAGGCCGAGCTGCTTGAGAAACTGACCGGCACAGACATATATTCAAAAATATCCGTCGCTGTCTTTCAAAGAACAAAAGAGGCCATAGAAACGGTTACTTCACTGCAAAAGCAAATAGACGGGACTGTGCTGTTGAAAGATGAGGAAATTATTGATTTCAATCAAAAAAAATCACAGATTGACAAAGAATTACTGACAGTAAAAGATATTCTGCCGGACATCGACAGAAAACTTGGATGGATAAAACAGTACGAAGAACTGTTGCAGGAAACCGGAGAAGCCGAAAAAGAACTGAAAGCGGCAAAACAAAGCATCGAAGCGGCAAAACCGCGATACGCTTATATTGAGCTTCTGGACATATCGCTCGAAATAAGGGATATTTACATAAATCTGGAAAATAAGACCGGACAGTTAAAAGAACTGAAATCGAATCTCTCGTCGCAGGAGTTGCAGTTAAAAAAATATGACGGACAAATCTCCGTTTTCAATACCGGATTGCAGGAAGTCAAAACCGGACTGGAACAGCTCGAACAGGATTTTGCAGGATTGAAACCCCTGATTGCCCGGAGTAAAGAACTGGACATCAAAATACAGTCGGCAAAAGAGAAACTCGCGGAAGCGGAAAAGGAACTGAATCTGAAAAAAGCCCAAAAAGTTAAATCCGAAACAAATGTACTGAATATTAATAAAAACCTGTCGGAAATAAAAAGACAGTCGGAAATTATAACCGGATGGTTCAAAGAAAAAGAACCGTTCAAAAATATTGTTCAACAGGTTGATTTAATCACCGCTACGCTTAACGACATCCGGTTTGCGGAGAAACAGATCGGGACTGCATCCGAAAATCTGGACACGAATAATGCCCTCCTGACCGCGCAAAAAGAAATTCTTGCGCAGTCGGAAAAAGAATTGGAGAGATTAAACAGTCTTTTGCCTGCGGAGGTACTGAATTTGCGTGAAAAACTGGAAGAAAATAAACCCTGTCCCGTTTGCGGAAGTATTCATCATCCGTTTAAAACGGAAATCAACATGGCTGCAAAGGTCAATGAGAGAGAGCTGGAGAAGAAAAAAAGAGAAACGGCGGATGTCATTGCCGGAACAAACAAAAAAATAGAGTCGATTAAAGAAAGCATAACTCAGCTTGATACGCTTGTCAAGGGTTATAAAACACAATACGGCAATGCTGTAACGAAAATAGAAAAGCCGCTGCAGGCGATCGCTAACTGGAAAAACTTCATAAACAGCGGCGTTCTGCAGGAAAGAGTGTCAAACCTTGCAAACAAATGGAAGGAAAACGAGAAAGAGCAGGCCGAAAATCTGAAAAAAACAGAATTATACCTCGAAACCCTAAATGTGGAAAACACGGTTCTGGCCGATATTTCCGCCGAATGTCTGCGTAGGGAAACATCGTATAAGGATGCCCGTTCGATGCTTGAATCTCTTATGACCGAACGTTCTACTCTCCTCGACGGGAAAAATGCCGGCGAGGTGGAACTGTCCTGCAACAGTGCAATAGAACAGCAGTCGGAAAAATACGGGAAACTGAAAAACTCAAAGGCGGAAATCGAGAACAGGAAGTCCGAAATCACAGGCGTCATATCGGCGATACGGGAGAATATCGAAACTTTCTCCACGCAAATCACAGAGTTAAAGACGACCGTCGATATATGGCTGCTAAATAACAAACATCATATTACGCAGGATATTTTAAGAGATCTGGTTAAAAAATCGTTTGCGTGGATTGCCGGCGAAAAGAAAGAGTTGGCCGGTCTTAAAGACAGAGAAATCAGATTTGCCGCAACATGCAGGGAACGGAATGCACGTCTGGGAAAACATAACGAATCGCCGTACAAACCCGCTGACGGTGAAACGAAAGAATCGTTAAAACAACTCTTTGAAGACACTGTAAACAGGGAAAAAGAACTGAAACATCAACAGACATCCATAGAAGTGACGCTCGCAAAACACAGCGACAACAAAAAACTCGCCGAATCGCTTAATGCGGAGTTGAAAATAAAGTCGGAAATTTGCGAAGACTGGAAAAAACTTAATTCGCTTCTCGGCTCTGCCGACGGACACAGATTTAAAAACATTATCCAAAGTTACACTATGGATATTTTGCTGGAATATGCCAATAAACATCTGGAAATCCTGACAAAACGGTACAAACTGGAGAAAAACGGCGATACTTTGGCGCTGCAGGTCATAGACAACGATATGCTTGGCGAAATTCGAACCATACATTCGCTTTCCGGAGGCGAATCGTTCCTGATATCCCTGGCGCTTGCTCTGGGTCTTTCGTCTCTTTCGTCAAACCGGATGCAGATAGAATCGCTGTTCATCGACGAAGGTTTCGGCTCGCTGGATACCGACACTCTTAACATAGCCATCGACGCTCTGGAAAACCTGTACACCCGGGGACGAAAAATAGGTATCATATCCCACATGGGAGAAATGAGAATACCAACTCAAATCAAGGTAATCAAATCAATAAACGGGAAAAGCGAAATCAAAATAACAGGCAATAACTGACACCTGGATGTCCGCAGAATCGACGCTTATGCGGCGCCGTTTTCAGGACAAAGCCGGTACCGGCCATAACACATTTCTCATTGCTTCGGTATCCGGTTTTATTCCTGTGAACTTAAAGAAACAATATACGGCCTGATGATATACCCAGTATCGACCGTCGATAGTTAAACAGTTCAGTTCTTT
>JAISPE010000052.1 GCA_031275145.1 Prevotellaceae bacterium
TATGAAATTGCCAAAAAAAACTATGTCGTGACGCTTGAGCAGATTGCGAACAGCGTTATTTCGATGTTTTTCAACCTGGCAATGGCTCAGACAAATCTGAGCATCACTCAGACCAACTATCAGAGCGCCGATACTCTGTATTCGTTCGCCGAAGGACGGTACAAAATAGGCCGCATCACGGAAAGCGAAATGTTGCAGTGGGAAGTCAAACGGTTTAACGAGGAAACAAACCTGATGAATGCCAGGGTAAATCTCGAAGACAATATCCAGTCGTTCAGAACGTATCTGGGTATAAAAGACACTGTGCCCATTGAAGTGACCGTAAACAAAACTATCCCCGACATACATATCGACCCGGGCAAGGCGCTCACTCTGGCGCTCGAAAACAATCCCACGGTACTCGGTATGAAACGCCGTGAAATTGTGAGCGAAAGCTCTGTCGCATCCACTAAGGCCAGTACCGGATTCCAGGCGGATTTGTACGCCCAGTTCGGCCTCTCGAAAACGGGCGAGGAACTGAATACGGCATATAAGGATCCTGTTAACCAGCAGTATGTCCAGGTGGGAATAAATGTGCCGATTCTCGACTGGGGACGCGGAAAGGGACGCCGGAAAGTCGCCGAATCGAGCCATAACCTGGAGAAAATCCGGCTGGAACAGGAAAGGATAAGTTTTGAACAGGATATTTTGAGAATCGTGCGGCAGTTCAATTTGCAGTCGAAATATGTGGACATTGCCGAAAAAACCGACTATACCGCCAACAAACGTAACGATGTGGCTCAAAGACTGTATGTGCTGGGACGGTCGACGATTATCGAACTCAATGACGCAATCGCGGAAAAAGACAATGCCAAAAGAAGCTACATCAGTACTCTGTACAGTTTCTGGTCGTATTACTATTCTCTCAGGGCTCTGACTCTGTTCGACTTCGAGAAAAACATACCGCTTACCGAAGATTATGATGCATTATTAAAATAATTATAAACAAAACATTAAGATTATGGATATTCAGTTGAAAAAGAAACATCCGGTGGTAAAATACAAATACTACATTTTAACGGGAGCGGTTGTTGTCTCCCTCATTATTTATCTCCTGATTTCGACGGGAGGGCCGTCGAAACTGCGCTACGAGGCGGAAAACCTTCAAATCGTGGAAGTCAAGGAGGACAAGTTTATGGAATACCTGGATCTGGAAGGTATCGCCCAGCCTAAAATGACGGTGAAAATCAATGCGCTCGAATCCGGTACGGTGGACAGTATCGTTGCGGAATCGGGCAGCATGCTGAAACAGGGAGATGTTATCATTATCCTGAAAAACCCCGAACTGACAAGAACTATCAACGATGAAAAAGATGATCTCGAAAAGAAAAAAATCAGTTACAAGGAAAAACTGCTGCAAATGGAACGGCAGTCGTCGGTGCTGAGACGGTCCATGCTGCAAACGGTTTACGATCTGGAACGCCTGACCAAAAAATACAAACTGGATCAGGAAGAATACCAGATGGGCATCAAAAGCAAGGCCGAACTCGATGTGGCTACAGACGAGTTTAATTTCCAGCAAAAAAACACGAGCATGCAGCTCAACGAACTGAAAAACGATTCGCTGATGAGCGCCATACAGGCAAGCCTTATGGAAAGCGACATGCGCCGCGAAGAACAGCGGTACGAACGCAGCCGCGAAAGACTGGACAAACTCACTGTCAGAGCGCCGATAAACGGGCAGCTGAGTTTTATCAACGCCGAGTACGGCAGCCAGATCGGCACTGGCGCAAATGTAGGCGAACAGAAGGTGATTGACGATTTTAAAATCAATACCAAGGTCAGCGAATACTATATCGACCATGTTTTCGTCGGTCTGCCGGCTTCGGTCGTGTATCTGGACAAAAAATTCCAGCTGAAAATCACGAAAGTGAATCCGGAAATCAAGGACAGGATGTTTGAAATCGATCTGGTGTTTACGGGCGAAAAACCCGACAATCTCAGAATCGGCAAAACATACCGTATCCAGATAGAACTCGGACAGCCGAAAGACGCTCTGATTATCGACAAGGGAAGTTTTTATCAAAGTACGGGCGGTCAGTGGATTTTCAAATTAGACAAGTCGGGAAACAAAGCTGTCAGGACAAATATCACTGTCGGACGGCAGAATCCGGCACAGTACGAAATCCTGGAGGGACTGTCGGCAGGCGATATGGTGATCGTTTCGGGATACAACAATTTCGGCGACGCACAGGAACTGATGCTAAAAAGATGATTTATGATTTACGATTTATGATTTACGATTTACGATTTACGATTTACGATTTACGATTTACGATTTACGATTTACGATTTATGATTTACGATTTATGATTTACGATTTATGATTTACGATTTATGATTTACGATTTACGATTTACGATTTTTGCTTACGCACGCATGTCCAATTACATCAGGCGTAAGCAATAAATCTAAAATCGTAAATCTAAAGTCTAAAATTAAAATAAGATGATAAGACATTATTTAAAAGTAGCTTTCCGCAACATGTGGAAATACAGAAGCCAGACGTTTATAAGCATAGCGGGACTGGCAGTGGGATTTGCCTGCTTCGCCATGGCAACACTCTGGATACGGTACGAAATGACGTACGACAGGTTCCATAAAAACGCCGACCGGCTGTACTGTCTTTATAGACATAACGTTTTCACCGGAGAGACAGCCAGAGCCGGACACTATCTTCTGCCCGGGTATATCAGGACGGCTTTCCCGGAAATAGCCGGTGCAAGTTCGGTTATACCGTGGCATACGAATATCGAGTATGAGGGAGTTGAACACAGTGTGGACTGGATCAGAATTGATTCGTCGTTTTTAACTCTGTTCGACATTAAGATTGTCGAAGGCAGCATGGATTTTCTGATTCCCGAAAGTAAAAATATAGCCGTTACCCGCGAAAAAGCGATACGGTTATTCGGCAACGACAGTCCCGTCGGTAAAAGAATTAAGGTGAACGGGGAAGAATACACTGTCTGCACCGCAGTCGCCGGATTGCCGAAACAGAGCAACTATCAGTTCGATTTTATAGAGGCGATGCGCCAGACGAAATGGAACTACGGTCAGGGCGAGCATACGATTGTCGAAATTGCGCCCAATGTCAATGTGGACACGCTGAAACGTAAATTCTACGAAAACAAAAGCTATGTCGCAGTAACGACGATCTTTCCGCTTACCGAGATACGCTATAAAGGCGTCGATATCAAAAGAGAAGTGAAATTCCAGCACATCATACTTTTTGCCGTCGCCGGATCGCTGCTCATCCTGTGTACGCTGTTCAACTACCTGACACTGTTTGTCAGCCGTTTCAGGATACGTCAGAAAGAACTTGCGCTGAGAACGGTTTACGGAGCTTCGACCCGTTCGCTGTTTGCGATGCTGTCCGTCGAGTTTCTCGTGTCGCTGATTGCTGCGCTTTTACTTTGCGCGGTTTTAATCCAGGCTGTCCTTCCGTATTTCCGTACGGTATCCGAAACAAGGCTGGAACTGCCGGCAATATATCTCGAATCGGCCATATATACAGGTGCAATCATCGTTGTTGCGCTGACAGCCTTCCTGCTGACACTCGCCGTATTCAAACGCCGCACTCTCGATGCAAGCATACGCGGCAACAAAAAGATGTTCCGCAAAATGTCGATTGTCGTACAGCTTACGGTCAGCATCGTGTTTGCATTCTGTACGGTCATTATCCTGAAACAGATGTATCACCTGCACAATACCGATCTGGGATTTGCATTCAAAAACCGCGGCTCGGTATATATACCCGCCGACTATGAACAGGTAAAAGTACTGAACGATAAAATCAGACAGATACCGGAAATCGAAACATCCCTGAGCGGCTATTACCCCATGCTGCCCATATATGCCCAGTACAGCTACAGTGTAGGGAGTGTGGAGGGCGTAAAAAAAGACAATTTGAATATACAGCTCATATTCATGTCGGAACAGTTTGCCGAATATTATGAATTTAAGCTGATCGCGGGGGAAATGCTGAACGAAAACGATGATCCGAAGCGTGATGTACTGATAAACGAATCGGCGGTGAAATATTTCGGATGGACTGTCGACGAGGCTGTAGGAAAAACGTTTGACGCAGCCGACGACCACAGGGTCAAAGGCGTAATCAGAAACGTGTACAGTTTTTCGCCGACAATTGCAGCCAAACAGTTCTGTTACCTGCACCCGAGAAGGTGGGAAGACGGAAAAGGCGACGATACAAACCCGTTCATACTGTTCAAATACGCCGAAGGAAGCCGGAATGTCTGCATGGAAAAAATCCGTAAAACCGTCGCCGAAGAACTTCCGAATGTAAGTCCTGACTTTAGTTACGACGAAGACGAGTACAACAAGTTCCTGAAATCGGAAAACACT
>JAISPE010000087.1 GCA_031275145.1 Prevotellaceae bacterium
TTTCGCATTTTTCAAGGTATTTTGCATTTTTTGTTCCTGCTTTACGGTTTCGCCGTTCGGGGCTTCCCTCCACAACTGGGAGTTGACCGAAACAATCAAACGGCCTTTACATTCACGAACAACAAAATCGTCGCCAAAAGTTTCACGGTAACGCTTCAGATTTTCCTCTGTCACAGGATCAGGCAAATCATGGTTTCCCGCCGTCAAAATCACCGGTGATTTGATTTTCGACAGTGTTTCCTTAAATGCAGAAACGGATTTCTCTTCCCAGGTATTCACCATGTCTCCCGCAATCAGCACCAAATCCGGCGACAACTCATTGACCTGTTTAACTGCCTGTTCAAATCTCTTTACGTCAGCATCGAAACCGTCTTTACCCATCCCCAGCTGCGGGTCGCATAATTGCGCAATCCGTAAAACATCATTGCCGCCGCAGGATATGAACCCTGCCAGTACCGGCAACATCAAAAAAAGCATGAAATTCCCTGTTTTCATCATCGTCATATCTTAAAGTTTTAAAATACTGTATCTTTTCAACTCGCCGACAAAGACGGACATACCCCTTGCCGGCGACTTTTTATCCCGCAAAGTTATATTTTATTTAATAGACAAGCGTCATCACGCCTTTTCAGTTCTTTTCAGTTGCGGGCGTCGCCGCAGGGACAAAACATTTTTTGCCACCGTCATTTTCTACTTTTACAACCGTATATTCTACGAATTTTAATCTCACATCTGTCTAAATAAACTGCGTATCCAGTTTAGAACAGAGACATTGCTTACTCCTAAAAATCTTACTGTTGAACGAAAACCCCACCTTCAAGATATAAATGCAAGGCTTGTTTTTGCATTGCCTTTGACTTGGCTGTTGACCATATCAATATTCCGCATGAAGTTTTCAGAACAAATGAATTCGGTGAAATAGTAAGAGATATGGATAACAAGGTGTACGGCCCGTTTTCATTACCGGAATTAAAAACTTATCCGATTCTGGAAGATACGTTAATCAGTACGGACACACTGAACGGGGAATGGTATGAAGCAAAATATTTTGAATGTCTTGACGATATTTTTACCGCACAACAGAATTTCAGGATAAATGAATTTGGAGAAATAGTGAAAATTTAAAATATATTATTTTACTATCATAATTGTCAGCGAGCGCTTCCGTCTACCCGATAATCCGGTTACTGTTTTTTTTTCTAATTTTGTGAAAAATATATTATTAAAAATGTCATTTAAACTAAACACAATCGCTGAAAACAACAGACTGTTATCGAAGACAGGCATAATAAGTTTCCTGCTGCTGGCTTTTGCGTTTTGCCGGTACTTTTTTCTGTACAGGTACACCATATTGATGCAGGAGCAGTCGCAGATGTTCATGTTTACACGGTCCTATCTCCTGCATTATCTGCATCAGCCGGGAGGCATTGCGGTCTGGGCGGGAGCATTTCTCACACAGTTTTTTATTTATCCGGCGGCGGGAGTGTGCATATATTCGCTTGTATTTTTTGCGCTCTGTTATGAGTACCGTAAAACGCAGATACGGTTATCCGTGTTCGGGAAACCGTCATCGGTTGCATGTATTCCGGCATTGCTGATTCTTCCGCTGATTACCGGTGTGCAGTTTGACATCGGAACAGAGCTGAGCCTTGTTGCCGCGCTTGTCTTCTTCCGCTTACTGACTGCCGTTGCGAAATATAGATATGCTCCGGTGATGATTTTTTTCATCTCCGTTGCGGGTTATACCGTTACTGCGGGAAATGTAGCGCTGACTGCCGCTCTCTTTTTGATATTCTGCCTGCAGCACAGGCAAAAACACTGTCTGTTGCAGGCGGCGGCGGTCATTGCGGCATGGCTGGCAGCGCCTTTTGTGTTCAGCTATACGGTATATCCCGTAAGTATCGATATGGCATACCGGTTATGCACGCCATGGGATAAGATGCAGGCTAATGTTTCTGTTTTCAGGACTGTTTCGTGGCTGTCCGTCGCTCTCCTGCCGCTTGCGGGTATGGCTGTAAAAAAAGTCAGAGTGAACAGGACGACGGTATGGGCGGCAGACATAACGGTCATTGCGGCAATACTCCTTTCCATAATAATCAGCAGCCGTCCCGATACGGAACGTATCATGCAGATGGTACACGAATCGGGAAAAGGCAACTGGACGAAAGTCCTGTCCGTCTCGAAAAAAACCGCAACAGGGCCTTTTCAGTGTTTTTATCTCAATCTTGCCCTGCAACAAACGGGATCTCTACCCGACAGTATGTTCCACTATAAGCAGATTGGCGTTTCGGGACTGATGATGGACTTGCGGGATTATTTCCACTGTTACGCAGCCGGCGATCTTTTCTGCCGTCTGGGACTGATCAACGAAATACGCCGTTGCAGTTACGAATCGCTGGTGAGCCGGAATAATTACAGGGAATACGATATCCGGAATATAAAACGTTTGCTGGAATGTGCCGTTGCCGCCGGTGACAGCCTTCTCGCAGGAAAATATCGCTACCTGATGAGCAAAACCCTGTTCTATAAGGACGGCCTGTCGCCGGACGGCAGGGAACACAGTATCCCCGTAACCGCTGCCGACAATGTACTGCTGGAAGGAAAGGCGTCCGCACTGGAGGCCATCCTTCGCGCAAACCACCTGCACCGTCCCGCATTCGAGTACCTTATGGCATACCGCATGCTGGAAAGGGATTATGACAGGGCAAAAGAATGTTTCGACACTTACTATGCAGGTCTGGGATATCCTTCCATTCCTGCGCACTATGCGGAGTTACTCGTGCTGTACAAATCGGTGAACAAATTGGATGACAGTTTTTACGACACATATCCCGTATCCGGCGCCGTCCGGGAACGGTTCGACATGGTAGACGTCCTTATGCCTCATGTACTCGCCGATAAAAACGTTTATCGGATGATGGAACAGCAATTCGGCGATACATACTGGTTTTATGTAGCATTTCCCTTAGTTGATATTTCACATACAAATGAAGATGAAAAAAAGTTACTGTATTAAAATTCAAAATGCCTGTTTAGCGTGCGGACTGCTGTTTGCCGTATCGTGTTCCGGTGTGGAACAGTACAGAACCTCGGATGCTGTTCCGCGTATTTTTCCCGATTATGCAAACGCAACCGTTCCCGTCAATATCGCTCCGCTGAATTTCCGCATAATGGAAGACGGGAGCGAATTTATGGCGCGGTTTTCGGCGGGAGCGGACTCCTTTGACGTATATGGAAGCAATGACATCCTGATACCGTCCGGAAAATGGAAGCGGCTTTTGCAGCAACATGCGGGAACGCCGCTGTCTGTAAGTATTTTCGCAAAGGAACCGGCCGGATGGGTAAGATACAGAAGTCTGCGTCTGGAGATAGCGCCCGAACCGGTTGATCCCTTTATCGCATACCGCCTGATTGAACCCGGATATGAATACTGGGGAACAATGGGGATATATCAGCGGAATCTGGAGTCGTTCGACGAAACGCCGGTTATCGTAAATACTCTGACGGACGGCAGCTGCATGAACTGTCATTCCTTTTGCAGTCACAACCCGCAGCAAATGCTTTTCCATGTACGGGCGCAGCATGCCGGTACGGTTCTTCTTAAAGACGGAACACTGTCGAAGTTAAATCTCAAAACGCCCGATATTGTTTCCGCCGGAGTCTATCCCCGCTGGCATCCGCACGGGAAATATATCGCTTTTTCGGTCAATAAAACCTTTCAGGCTTTCCACTCTTCCGACAGCCGTCTTGTAGAAGTGTACGACATGTCCTCTGACCTGATTGTTTACAATACGGAGACGCAGACGCTTGGCTACACTTCGGTCATACATTCCCCCGACCGTTTCGAGACTTTTCCCGAATGGTCGCCTGACGGGAAAACGCTGTACTTCTGCAGCGCGCCCGCGAAAAAAATGCCCGGCAGTTACGATTCGCTGAAATACGATTTGCTTAAAGTCGGTTTTAACCCGCAGACGGCAAAAACCGGCAACGTCGTCGACACCGTACTGTCTGCCTCGGCGACGGGTAAAAGCGCCTCTTTCCCGAGAATATCTCCCGACGGAAAATACATGACAGTATGTTTATCCTCTTCCGGGACATTCCCGATATGGCATAAAGACAGCGATCTGTACCTTCTGAATCTGTCTACGGGCGTCCTTGAGCCGATGGACAGCGTGAACAGCCGGGAAAGTGACAGCTATCATTCGTGGTCGTCGAACGGACGCTGGACGGTGTACGGCAGCCGCTGCATGGACGGTTTATATACCCGCCCCTACATCGTTTATTTCGATACGGCAGGGATATTCCACAAGCCTTTCCTGTTGCCTCAAAAAGAGCCGTTCGCACATTACAGCGAACTGTTGAAATCGTATAATATCCCCGAATTTATTACCGGCAAAATAACCGTGTCGCCGCAAGCGTTCGAGCGCATTGTCAAAGGAGAAGCTGTCGACGTCAAGTCTTCCCGAAATAAACGGTAAGGGTTTTGATTTTTATTTGGAAGCATTTCAAATTGTCGTATTTATTTTTTATGTTATTATACGGCGACGAAACAATCCGCGGTGTTCAAACGCAGTATAAAAAACCTCGCTCGGCGTAGCGTCTTCGCTACGTCGCAGCTAAAAGCAAGTCTCCTGACTTGTGACAAAGCAGGAGCTTTGCTTTTAACCCGGCGTAGTCCGGAGACTGCGCTGAGCGAAAGAAGTCCGAAAGACTTCAATATGAATAACCCCGAACAAACGCAGTGCAGTTCGGGGACAGCAGCAACCCCCGCCTCAACTCCGAAGGAGTTGAACTGCTTCGCAGTTATGATGATGAGGCGACAGTACCCCCGGGCTGCGCCTGCCGGCCTGCTCGGGGTTATTGGCTACGCCGAACTGAAGTTTCATATTTAACACCTTCGGTGTTAGAGGAAGAGCCTGTTAATATATCATTTACTTCGCAAATAATATATTAACAGGCTTTATAGGGGCAAAAAATTTTTTGCCCCTACGATTGTCGTCGCTATATGTCGTCCCTCGTAGGGGCGAAAAATTTTTCGCCACTTTCGCAGCGTCTCACAATAAGATTTAGCCCCGGTTGCGGAAAAAAATATTGTTATCCTGAATTATTTTTATCTTTGCAGCCTAAAATTAAGGAATTATTGCATTAAATTAATGGATAAAAGGATAGAAAAAGAGATCGAACAATACGGAGCAGGCGAGATGAAATTAATTGATACTATTGTATTTGCCATGCAGAGTAAAAAGGCGGAGAACATAGTGCATCTCAATTTGGACAAACTGAGTAAATCTGTTTGCAGTTCATTTATTGTGACAAGCGCCGATTCTACGGTTCAGGTAAGGGCGATTGCCGACAATGTAGAGGAAGAAGTTTTGAAAAAACTTGACGAAAAAGTGTGGAGACGGCAGGGCGATGAGAACGCTTTGTGGATAATATTGGATTATGGTTCGGTGGTAGTACATGTTTTCCAGACACAATGCAGAAAATATTATGCTTTGGAAGATTTGTGGGCCGATGCGGAGACCGTTAAAATTTCTGAAGATAAAATTGCATAATTTATAGGTAGTATGGAAAATCAGAACCCGAGAATAAATAAAAGCCCGAGGAGATTCAATCCCTACTGGTTTTATGCGCTTTTAGGTCTGACGATTGTAGGCATATACATTTTCAATAATGGAGGCGGGCCTGTTGAAACACAGTGGAACGACGTGCTTACGAAGATGTTGCCCGCTGGCGACGTCGGAAAAATAACGGGAGTACTCAGCAACGGTGATGTCGAAAGAATTGAAATAGAATTGAAAAGCACCAGACTGGGCAAATATTCCGAGAAAATAAACGTTAATTCAAACTACACCGGCCCGCATTTCTATTGCAAAGTGCCCTCGTCGGAAGAGTGTGAAGCTAAAATCGCGGAAGCACAGAAAGATCTTGAAGACAAGATACCCCTCATGTATAAGGAAGAAAGAAACTATTTCGGACGTATTCTGGAATTTCTCATGTTTCCGATCATCCTGTTACTGTTCTGGTTTATAATGTTTCGCGGGATGTCTCGCGGCGGGGGTGGCGGAGGCATATTCAATGTCGGGAAATCGAAAGCGCAACTTTTTGACAAAGATTCCGTCGATTCGCAAAAAATAACGTTCAACGATGTGGCCGGTCTGGAGGAAGCCAAAGTGGAAATAATGGAGATTGTCGATTTCCTCAGAAATCCCAAGAAATATACCGATTTGGGCGGAAAAATCCCGAAAGGCGTTTTGCTTGTCGGCCCTCCCGGAACGGGTAAGACACTGCTGGCAAAGGCTGTGGCAGGAGAAGCGAATGTCCCGTTCTTTTCGATGTCGGGGTCCGATTTTGTTGAGATGTTTGTTGGCGTCGGCGCTTCGCGTGTACGCGATCTGTTCAGGCAGGCAAAAGAAAAAGCGCCATGCATTGTGTTTATCGACGAAATTGACGCCGTTGGAAGAGCGCGTGGAAAAAATGCGGGATTTTCGAGCAACGACGAAAGAGAAAACACTTTAAACCAGCTGCTGACCGAGATGGACGGTTTCGGGACCAACAGCGGAGTGATTGTGCTGGCGGCCACAAACAGGGCTGATATACTTGATAAAGCGCTGATGCGTGCGGGACGTTTTGACAGGCAGATATATGTAGATCTTCCCGAATATAAGGAACGGCTGGATATTTTTAAAGTTCACCTCCGCGATCTTAAACTTGATCCCGATTTCAACATTGATTTTCTGGCGCGACAGACACCGGGATTTTCCGGCGCGGACATTGCAAACGTCTGTAACGAAGCAGCTTTGATTGCAGCAAGAAAAGACAAGCAGATAGTCGGCAAACAGGATTTCCTTGACGCAATCGACAGGATAGTAGCCGGACTGGAGAAGAAAAGCAAGTTAATCAGCAAGGAAGAAAAACGTACAATCGCTTTTCACGAGGCGGGGCATGCAACTGTCAGCTGGATTCTGGAACATGCGAATCCTCTTCTCAAGGTGACCATAATCCCGCGCGGGCGTTCGCTGGGTGCGGCATGGTATCTTCCCGACGAAAGACAGATTACGACAACCGAACAGATGATGGACGAAATGGCGGCCACGCTCGGCGGACGAGCTTCGGAAGAACTCACGTTCGGCAAAATATCAACGGGAGCGTTAAGCGATCTGGAGAAAGTTACGCGGCAGGCATACGCCATGGTCGCATATTTCGGAATGAGCGAAAAGGTTGGTAACCTGAGTTATTACGACTCATCGGGACAGTCGGAATATTCTCTGGCAAAACCGTACAGCGAAAAAACGTCGGAACTGCTCGACGCCGAAGCGAAAAGACTCATTGATATAGCTTACGATCTGGCAAAGTCGGTGCTGGCTGAACACAAGGCCGGCCTCACTACTCTGGCAGAATTGCTGCTGGAAAAGGAAGTGATTTTCAGCGAAGACTTGGAAAAGATTTTTGGAAAAAGAAAAAATAACAGACTGGAAGAGCTGGGATTAACAGAACCGGCTCAACCCGGAGAAGGAGAAGCGGAAAAGTCTGATTTCACCGAACTCCGGAAATCTGCGGAATAAAGATGAAAGCGAGCAATTTGGTGACGCGAACAGTCAGTGGCATAATATTTTTATGTATATTGTTGTCGGGAATAATATTTCATCCTTTCGGATATGGGTTTATATTCCTGTTTGTCATCGTAGCGGGGCTTCACGAGTTTTATAATCTGCTTCTTCCCAAACTGTCCCTTTCGCGGAAAATATCGGGATACATGACTGCAATCATGCTGTTTGCGCTCTTTTATCTCAAAGGATACGGGTTGCCGGTTTCCGGAAACTGTTTCTGGATTTTGACTGTCCCTGTAGCGGGAATATTTATCGCAGAACTTTATGCCCGCTCACAAACGCCGTTTTCGAATATATCCGGCATATTGACGGGGGTGATATATGTCGCTTTGCCTTTTTCGCTGACAACGGAATTAACCATGCATGAAGGAAATTACGATTACCGGATTTTTCTCGCTTTGTTTATTTATCTGTGGAGCAACGATGTCGGTGCATACTGTTTCGGAATGATATTCGGACGCGGGGGTAAACACAAACTGTTTGAACGGATTTCGCCAAAAAAGTCGTGGGAAGGATTTTTTGGAGGGATAGTCACTTCACTGTTAGCGGCTTTTATATTATCCTCCGTTTGGGATGACCGGTATGTTTTCGACAGGATTCACTGGTTTGTTCTGGCGCTGACCGTTTCGCTGTCCGGAACTTTCGGCGACCTTGTCGAATCGATGCTGAAACGTTCTGCGGGAGTGAAAGACAGCGGAAAAATCATGCCCGGGCATGGCGGGATTCTCGACCGTTTCGACAGCGCTCTGTTCGCTTTTCCTTCTGCTCTGGCATACATTTATTTGTTTAATATTAATATTTTATCGGGTTACTGATTCAGAAAATTTTCAAACAGGATATGAAATTACATAAGGAAGGAAAAACGTTTGTAGAGGTTACAGGAGTTATTTTCGGGATATTTTTAGTCTGTGCATGGTATTACGGTTTTGTCTGGCTGTGGATTGGCGCGGCAGTCTCTTTTATACTTTTTATATTTATGTTCCGTTTTTTCCGGATTCCAACCCGTTCGTTTTTACCGGTCAAAGGCGCGGTATTATCTCCATGTGACGGCAAAGTCGTTATAATACAGGAGGTGGAAGAAACAGAATATTTTAAGGACCGGCGATTGCAGGTCTCCGTATTTATGTCTATCAATAATGTGCATATAAACTGGGTACCGGTAAACGGGAAAGTGAAATATTTCCGTCATCATTACGGTGAATATCTTGTCGCATGGCATCCGAAATCGTCGGAAAAAAACGAACGTACAACTTTTGTAGTAGATATTGACAATAAAGGTACTACGGAAATACTCTTCCGGCAGATAGCCGGTTACATTGCACGCAGAATAGTTACTTATGTCAAAGAAAACGATCTTGTTGTGCAAAATCAACAGCTGGGATTCATCAAGTTCGGCTCAAGAATGGATTTGTTCCTGCCGCTGGGAACGGAAATCTGTGTCAGGGAAGGCGATCCCGTAAAAGGTACGGAAACAGTTCTGGCAAAACTGAAAGTTGAACAATAAACCGCCGGAAAGAGTTTATTGACTGACAGAAAAAATGGGAATAATGACAGGACAGGAAATGTTCGTCCCGTCGATATTGTACGAGGACAATCACATCATCGCGATAAACAAACAGTCTTCACAGATTGTGCAAAGCGATAAAACCGGCGACGAGCCTCTGGTCGAACTTCTGAAAAAGTTTATTAAACAGAGGGATAACAAGCCGGGAGATGTTTTTCTGGGAATTGTACACCGTTTAGACCGTCCTGTCGGCGGGGTTATCGTTTTTGCAAAGACAAGCAAATCCTTAGTGCGCCTGAATAACCTGTTCCGTAACGGCGAGATTCACAAAACTTACCTTGCAATAGTAAAAAACGCTCCGCCAAAAGATCATGACATTCTTACTCACTATCTTCTGAGAAACGAAGAACGGAATAAATCATACGCATACAATTTTCCCGGAAAAAACACGAAGGAAGCCCGTCTGGAATACACTGTAATCGGCAAAAGCGATAATTATATTCTCCTGAAAATACGCCTCTTCACCGGACGGCATCATCAAATACGGTGCCAGCTCGCGGCCATAGGCTCTCCCATCAAAGGCGATTTAAAATACGGATTCGACCGCTCAAATAAGGATGCAAGCATTTCTCTCATAGCCCATTCTATTTCGTTTGTCCATCCGGTAAAAAACGAAACAGTCAATATAACAGCCCCCGTCCCAAATACCGA
>JAISPE010000140.1 GCA_031275145.1 Prevotellaceae bacterium
TTGTCATTCGAAGAAAGTCGATGTTATTCGACAAATCAAAAATCGTAAACCGTAAATCAAAAATCAACAGTCTAAAACCGGAATGTGCCACCGCAAAGCGTGCGTAAGCAACAATCTAAAATCGTAAGTCTAAAATCGTAAATCAAAGAGATATGGATATTTTTTGGTATGTTTTGTACGCCTCTAAGGGTAAGGCTGTGAAACTCCGGCCTTATCTGGAGGCAGCTTCTATTGAATATTTTTTTCCTTTCTATTATAAGGATGTGAAAATCGGACGTTCGGAGAGTTACGAACGTACTGCTCTTCCGCTTATAGGGAATTTAGTCTTTGCCCGGTCTTCAAAAGATATTCTCGACCCTGTGCTGAAAGAGGCAAAACTGAAACTGGCTGTTTCATCCGACCTGTATTATCGGGATTATGGCGACAAAAGAATAATTACAGTATCCGAATATCAGATGCGTAACTTTATCGCTGTTGTTGCAAACGGTCTGGAAAAGGTAACATATCTCTCCAACGACGAGGTACCCGAACGGGGCATGAAAGTAAAAATCACAGGCGGAACTTTTGCAGGCGTCGAAGGTTTTTTCGTAAGAATAAACGGCAACAGATGCCTCGTGGTGAGTATTCCAAATTTCTTCTCTGTGGCTACGGACTATATACCGGCATGTTATGTGCAACAACTCGAATCGTAAATTTCTCATAACTAAATAGCAGATTGTAGAGTCAATACAGGCGTTCCACAGGATGTAAGACGCATAAAACGGAATGTCTGAACTGTTATTTTCATGATTGGAATGATTTTTTTGAATCGGGGCATCGTAAAAATCAAATAAATCACTGAAAACCCTAACAGGGTCGGAGACCCTGTTAGGGTTCCCGGAAGGGTTCCCGGAAAAAAAAGACTGTCAAAAGCATCACCGTTTCACTATTTTCACTGCATCGGCAATGACGAATCTTGCACGGCATTCGTTTGAGAGCGTAACGCTTACCGTATCCGAAGCGAAATAGTAGACTCCCAGCCGTTCCCATCCGTCTTTTGCCTTTGACAGACTGATGTATGCATCTTCGGTTTCGTCGCCGTACGCAACCCGGAAACGGTATTCGAAGTCTTTGTTCTGCCAGTGGTTTTTTATCTCGTCGTAGACGGTCATATAAAAGTATAGTTCGTACTGACCCGGCGAGGGGACAGGGATTTTCCATGTTGCCGTCTTGTTTCCGCCTTCGTTCCGGACACTGCGGACAACGCAGGCGGAACGTATATATTTGCCGTAATATCTGTCATCTGTAGTGGCTGTCCACTGGAGAGGCGGATTCCACCAGCGGAAACCGGCGTATTTGAAGCGGGAGTCATTCGCCCTGTCCAGCAGTTTCGGCAACAGGCCGGTGACAGGCTTTTGCGAGACGGTGAACAGCAGGGAATCCTCGTTATCGACAGTCACCTCGTCGGGAACACTGTCTGACCAGTCTTCGGGCAGCACGGTGTCTTCATCCTTTTCCGACAGCGGTCTGACTTCACGTCTGATATCCGTATTTAAGGGGATGTTTACCAGCATCGGGAGATTTCCCGAAATCATGGTGTTGATGTTCATGAAAACCGGCGTATTGTCCCATACAGAAACCAGCCGTACGCTCCGGCGGGCGGGTATCATGATTTTGCGGCCGGTTTTCGGGTCGCCGTAATCCGCACCCTCGACATTCATGGCTACATGTACAATCCCGTCGTAATCCGAATGATTGCTGATTACCGTGTTCACCGTGAAGAAGTCTGCCCCCCGATCGTTCACATTGACTACCTCCGGTTCGCGGATGCTGTAAACGGGCAGTTTGACTGGATCGTTCCACGCTGTCAGTCCCGAAAGGATATCGGTTTTGCTCATCCTGCCCAGAGTATCCAGGAGGTTTTCCAGCCGTATGTTGCGGAAAGTATGTTTGCCGACGGTCGAATAGAGCGAATCGCGGAAAGCGCCGACACCGATGTTCAGTTCGGCGGGAGCAAACAGTTGAAACGCTTTCAGTCCGACAATATTATGTATCAGGTCGCGGTGTTCGGCATCTGCAAGCAAATCTTTGAAAGCATACTGTCCCAGCAAAATACTTGCCTTTTCCGAATCGCTGATACCCTCCTCGCGTCTCTTCCACCGGTTATTCTCTTCCAGACTGTTCTGCATGTACGCTTCTACCAAACGGTTGGCCACCGGCCAGTCGGCGGAATAGATGTTATACCTGAAATTAAACAGTTGCGGGAATATGAAATACCTGTCTAACGACGGATTTGCAAATGTCCAGACTGCATTCCGTAATGCCTGCATCTGCAAATCTTTAATGTCGTCTTCCCGCTGCCATTTCTGCATATAGACGATCATTTTTTTTACATACATCTGGTAAAAACCGAAGCCTCTTTCGGGAAAAAATACTGTTTCGGGCTGTACGGTTTCCTGTGCCAGCGACCATGCGCGGGGATAGCAGGAAAACTGTACGGGAACTTCGACAATCGAAAAACGTTTGAACGGATAATCGAACCTGTACCGGCGTTCAATATCCTCCTTCATCTCCTGTACGATGGCGGGAATAGTGTCGCGTATGGAATCCAGCGCCGTTGCGTAGAAACCGTCGTTCCCCTCGATATGCCAGACACTGTAACGTATACTGTCCCTGACAAAACTTTTCCGGCGGTATTTGCCTGCGGCCAGCGAAATCGCCTGCGCGGGATATTCCGGTCGAAACATGTAGCTTCCGTCGCCGCTGTCCGTTCCCTCGCCCTGTGATACGGGGACAAGTCCGGGCAGCGGAGTAACATTCAGCGAGAAACGGCTGAAATATGTCTGCTGCCAGTCGGGGCTTTCGTCGCTGTAACCCGTTCCCGGGCGGGGATACCAGTATGTCTCCGGCGTGAGTAACATGTAACTCTCTGTCTGGAAACTGTACTGTTTGTCGATACTGAATATGTCTGCCGTGTTTCTTTCATTCAGTTCCTTTTCGGGAATATCGAGGTAACAGAACGAATTGTCCAGCCTGCCACCGTATGTTACCGACAGCGAAACGGTGTCGCCTGCATGGATTTCCCTGCCGAAATCCACCAGCAGGATTTGCCTGTCGCGTTTGAAGTCCAGTGTCCGGTCACCTGATTTTACCGCGTCGATTTTCAGTCCCGGATTCAGACAGAAAGTGAAAACCTGCGACGTGGAGAGCGCCGTTCCGGTCATCCGGGTTTCCGACGCAAACGTTTCCCTGTCCTGTTTCAGCGAAATACCGTACTGCTCGACAGTCATTTTCGGTGTATGCACATATTTATTGTTGATTTGTATATACGACAGACGGTTTTCGTTCTGACGCAATATCCTGCCGACGTGCCTGTATCCCGCACCGATGCAGACCGAAAAGGTACACAGCGACACGGTTATCCATATATAATGCCCTTTCGTGGAATTTGGCAGCCTCCCGAACAGTGGGACAGTCGCGAAAATACAGGTAAGTCCTGCAAACAGATAGATCGAACGGTGTACGGCGATCTCTTCCAGATTTGGAAATCCGACAACCGTCGATTTCATCAGGGGAAGAAAATAAGCCATGTAGTCAAACAGATAATAAAACTTGTCGGACAGATAAAAAACCGTCGCCCCGATATATCCCAGCAGCAGTACGAACGTAACGGCCTGATTGCGGAAAATCAGCATCAGTACAACCGAAAGCCCGATGATATAGACAAGCGTCGGAATGCTGACCGTCAAAAAATAAAACACATACGCCCCCCAGTCGATGACGGCGTCCTCCGAAGCCGTGCTCGCCGTTATCGAAATGGCGAATACGATCAGGTTGAGGATAAAAAATATGCGGAGATTTCCCCAGATTTTTCCGAACACGTATTCGGCATTGCTCAGCGGACGGACATAAAATATTTCAGACGTATCCAGCTTTTTATCCCTTTTCAGGAAATCGGAAGCAAGGAATATGGCGATTATCGCCTGAGCCGTATTCAGCAGCAGCATGTTGGAATACGGTATGTTAGACGGTATGACAATGAACTTCGACATGTTGATGCCGGTCTGCAGTACGGCAGCGATGTCGAACACCGTTATTACCGCTATCGCCAGTACTGCGAAAATCCTGAAAAACCAGCTTCTGAAAAGCAGTTTGCTTTCGTATTTTGATACATGCCGTATGTTCCGGATAAATTCAATCATCTTGTTTAATCTTCAGTCCACAGGTTTAAATTATTTTCCATATAGTACACGTAAGCGTGTTCGAGATTCGGCGGACACGGTTCCGCGTCATACCCTTCGACTTCGTCGGCGACGACCTGCACATCCCAGCTCATTCCCGACGGGATGGTCGAAATCACCGGATAGCGGTTGCCGATTTCGGTCAGTTCGTCGCCGCTGACCCTGATGCGCCACACTTTCCCTTCCGCCCGCCGCAGCATCTCTTCCGGCGCACCGACAAATGATATTTCGCCGCTGTTCATCAAAGCCATACGCTTGCATGTGCTCGATATGTCGCCGACAATGTGCGTCGAAAGGATAATGATAGCGTCGTTTCCGCTGACTTCCGAGAGCAGATTCCGGAATTTGATTCTTTCTTCGGGATCAAGCCCGCTCGTCGGTTCGTCGACGACAATCACTTTCGGGTTATGAATCAGCGCCTGTGCGATTCCCAGCCGCCGTTTCATTCCGCCCGACAGTTTGTTGGCATACCGTTCGCGGGCGTCGAAAAGCCCTACATTCTCGAGCATCGCATCGACGGCCTGTTTGCGTTTCCGTGCGCCGGTCATCCCCGACAGACGCGCGGCATAATCCAGAAATTCGTGGGTCCTGTATCCGGCAAAAAAACGGAAATCCTGCGGCAGATATCCCAGAATGCGGCGTACTTCCTTCCGCTTTTTCAACAGATTATATCCGAATACGCTCACCTCGCCCGAAGAAGGCTCAAGCAGGGCAACCAGAATACGCATGAGAGTGGATTTGCCCGCGCCGTTCGGTCCAAGTAACCCGAACATCCCCGCAGGTATTTCGAGATTAATGTCTTTCAAGGCACGGTTGCCGTTGGGATAGACCTTATTGAGGTTTTTTATTAATATACTCACCCTAATTCAATTTAAGAGTTATAAAGGCGCAAATGTAAATAAAAGTTTTGAGGTATGAGGTATGAGAGATGAGTGGCTGGCGCCAGCCTCATCACTCATCTCTCATACCTCATCTCTCATCACCTATCACTCATCACTCATAATTTGCGACTTCTATTGCCCTGTTCAGCGCTTTCAGTTTGCTGTTGACCTCGGCGAGTTCATTTTCGGGTTTTGATTTTGAGACAATACCTGCTCCTGCCTGATAGTAGAGCGTGTTGTTGCGGCTCACAAAAGTCCGGATTGTTATTGCCTGATTCAGGTTTCCGTCGAATCCGATATGGCCGATACAGCCTCCGTAAATTCCTCTCGGATGTTTTTCTATCCGGTTGATCAGCTGCATGGCGCGTACTTTCGGCGCTCCGGAAAGCGTTCCTGCTGGAAAGGTATCCGTAAACAAAGCTGTACGGTTTACATCGGGACCGATTTCGCCGCACACGCGGGATACCATGTGGATTACATGCGAATAGAACTGTATTTCTCTGTACGATTTCACATATACGTTTTTCGAATTGCGGCTAAGGTCGTTACGTGCCAGATCGACCAGCATGACATGTTCGGCGTTTTCCTTCGGGTCTTCGAGGAGCATTTTGGCAAGTTCGGCATCTTTTTCGTCGTTGCCCGTGCGGGGAACAGTGCCTGCAATAGGGTCGATGGTCGCAATATTTCCGGAAACTTTGATGTGTGTTTCCGGAGACGATCCGAATATTCTGTACGAGCCAAAGTCGAAATAGAAAAGATACGGGGAAGGATTGATCGAGCGCAAAGCCCTGTATACCTTGAAATCATCTCCCGTAAAACGCTGTTCGAAACGTCGCGAAAGCACAATCTGGAATACATCGCCGCGCATACAGTGCCTGATTCCTTCGGCAACCATCGCCTTATACTCTTCGTCGGAGATTGACGAAGTTACTTCTCCGTGCGACACAAAGTCGTAAACAGGGAAGTTGCGACAGTCGATGGTCGCGATCAGTTCGTCCATGCGGCTTTGCTGTCCCTCCGTCAGATTTTCGGTGATGCTCATTTCGTTTCGCAGATGATTGATTGCGATCACAAAGCGGTACAGAATGTATTTTATTTCCGGCAGGGAATCCGGACTGGAATCGACGTCGATATTTTCCAGATATTTGACCGTATCGTAAGCTGTATATCCGAAAAATCCGTTTTCGTTGCCGTTTTCACCCGTTATCTCAAAACTTTTCACAAAGTCGTTCAGCCGGAGTTGCAGACTGCATTCCGCAAGCGAACTTTCGACAGTATGCCCTCCGGGGTACTGCATGACGATTTTACCGTCGCTTAGGGAAAAAAAGGCTACGGGTTCAATTCCTATAAACGAAAAACTGTTGTCGGCCGAATGATAGTCGGAGCTTTCGAGCAAAGCGGATTGCGGCGACATATCTCTTACTTTTAAATAAATGCTCACCGGAGTCTGTAAATCGGCGAGTAAATTTCTGCGTTTAACTGTTATTTTTGTATTCATATTCTTATTACTGTTATAAAATTTTAAGTTCGTCCATATCTTTATCGCCCCGTCCCGAAACGGTCAGGACAAGAACGTCTGCCGGTTTGAATTTCTTTTTGCCGAAAACGGCAAGCGCATGAGACGATTCCAGCGCCGGAATAATTCCTTCCAGACGTGTCAGTTCCATAGCGGCATTCAGGGCTTCGGTGTCGGTGGCGGCCAGATATTCCGCACGACGGGTGACAAAGAGATTGGCGTGTATGGGACCGATGCCCGGATAGTCCAGTCCTGCCGAAATGGAATACGGCTCGGTAATTTGCCCGTCGGCATTCTGCATCACGAAAGTACGGCTTCCGTGGATTATTCCTCTCCTGCCGAGATGGATTGTCGCCGCAGTTTTATCGGTGTCCGTTCCCAGACCGGCGGCTTCGACTCCGATGAGTTTCACCCGCATATCGTTCAGATAATGGTAGAAAGTACCGGCGGCATTGCTCCCCCCTCCGACACAGGCAATGAGATAGTCGGGATAGTCGCGTCCTTCCTTTTCGAGCAGCTGCGATTTGATTTCCCTGCTTATGACGCTCTGAAAACGGGTTACCATGTCGGGATAGGGATGAGGCCCGACGGTAGAACCGATAATGTAATGAGTGTCCGACGGGTTACAGCACCAGTCACGAATGGCTTCGTTGGCTGCATCCTTGAGCGTTTTGTTGCCGCTCGATACCGGCCGCACTTCCGCACCGAGCATTTTCATCTTCTGTACGTTGAGTTGCTGCCGGGCAACGTCTGTTTCACCCATATAGACGATACATTTCAACCCTTTCAGCGCACATACCGCTGCCGTTGCCAGACCGTGCTGACCTGCTCCGGTTTCGGCAATGATACGGTTTTTGCCCATGCGCTGCGCAAGGAGTATCTGACCGACAGTGTTGTTGATTTTGTGCGCGCCGGTGTGATTCAAATCTTCGCGCTTGAGATAGATGCGTGTCCCGTACTTTCCGGACAGACGCCCGGCAAAGTAGAGCGGCGACGGCCGTCCCACATAATCACGCATCAGGCTGTCAAACTCGGCTTTGAAACCGTCTTCGCTGATAATCCGCAAATAGCTGTTTTTCAAATTTTCGACATTGGCATACAGAATTTCGGGGATATATGCTCCTCCAAATTCGCCATAAAATCCTTCGCTGTTAACATTGTAATCCATTATTTCATATTTTTAATTAAACATATCTGTCAAAAAACATTGAGGGCTGTCGTGAATCTCGACAGCCCTCGGTATATTGTCAATGTACGGCAATCTGTCATTCACGGCCTTGAATAAACTGTGAACGCCACCACCAAAACTTATCTGTTATTTTATATTTCATATCCGACATCTTTTTAACGGCGCAAAGGTACAACAATATTTTAATTCCGGATTCCTTTTTGACAGATTTTTTTGACAGAATTAACAAAATTTGCAAAATTAACAGATTTTGTAAATTATGAAAATTATGTTAATTCTGTCAAAAAAAAGGAATCATGTCAAAAAAACACGCTGGAATCTTTGATAACTGCATAGCTGTTATTTCCCTCGTTGCAC
>JAISPE010000165.1 GCA_031275145.1 Prevotellaceae bacterium
TAAATAATGTACAAATGTAGTCACAAAACAAATCATAGATTTGAACAGTTGAAATTAAAAGGAAAAAATCACTGTGATAACGAATAACCGACGGTTAATTCGCATTTTTTTTGACAGAAACTTCAGTTCGGCGTAGCCAATAACCCCGAGCAGGCTGACAGGCGCAGTCTGTGGTACTGTCACCTCATCATCAGAACTGCGAAGCAGTTCAACTCCTTCGGAGTTGAGGCGGGGGTTGCTGCTATCCCCGAACTGCACTGCGTTTGTTCGTGGTTATTCATATTGAAGTCCTTCGTACTTCCGACAGGCGTCGTCACGCTTTCAGTTTTGGTACGAAACGGTTATTCGCAATGGAGCGGTCAATAAATAAAGGTATTATTAATTATTAATTTATTTTCCGGCATCCCATCAATGGCCTGCCTGACGGCAGTCAGGCAAAGAGCATCCCGTTAGCGATGCATCCCTAGCGGGATGCCATAATTGATACCTTTATTTATTGAAGACTCCTATAACATTAGACACACAGAAACACACTAAATTTCGATTATTTTTCCACAAGTGATAGAAGGTCATTATTCGTAACCTTATTTGCCCGTTATTTGACACATTAAACTTACCATAAACTACTGTGATACATTAATTTCAACTACGTAATTCCACTATATTTTCCACTCGCTTCCCAGCCTAATTCCCACGCTCTTTCCCTCTATAAATCCTCATATTTAAGTCTTTCGGACTTCCGGCAAGCGTCATTACGCTTTCAGTTTCGGTACGAAACGGTTATTCGCAATGACGACCCGTCGCGGATTGATTCACTGTTTTTATCATGTTAATCATATAAATCAAAAAATCAGCGGTTCAGACAATTATTTCCTTTATCCCGCAGTACATTCCGTACAGTTTTTCTGCCTGCACTGTTTCGTTATATCTTGATTCGGAGAGGTGCAGGGCATTTTTCCGGCAGTTGTCCCAGCGGCCGGTTTCGGTGAAAAGCGTGGCGATGGCGTCGGCAAGCGCTTCGGGCGAATTTGGCGAATAGAGAATGCCGGCATCGCCCATTGTCTCGCGAAACGAGCCGGTGTCCGGCTCAATCGCCGGACGGCCCGCCGCAAAAGCTTCACAGAGATACAGCCCTATCCCTTCGTCGAATCGCAGAGGTACGGAGATGGCGCTTATGCCTTTGTAGAACCCTGCATGCTGTGCGGGAACGTACCCGTCGAGCCATTCCACATCCTGCTCGAAAGGTTTGAGTATGCGGCGTACACGTTTGATGAACAGTCTGTCCGGCGAAGTATATCCGCCGCCTGCACGCAGCCGCAATCCTTTCACGCGGTTTTCCTTTTTGAGCTTTACGAACGCTTCCGCGAGAATATCAAGCCCGTCGGCTTCGTTCATACGGTAGAAGAAACCGAGCGTCGGACGGTCGGGATATTCGCCGGATGCATACTTTTCGATCTCCACGCCCGGATATACCACTTCTATTCCTTTCAGGGAAGGCAGACGTTTTTCGGCGGATTGACGGTAAAAGAAACTCGAAGCGACAAAACGGTCGATGTACCGGCTGTTTTCCCCGATACCTTTCCATGCGGCAGTTGCGTCGGCAAAGCGAAGGCAGTCTATCCATACCTCTTCGTCCTGTAACGAACAGACTGTGGGGATATGCGGCATCTCATGGCGTATCGCTTTGGCTATACCGGCAATCAGGCTGCTCGAAAGATGGACAATGTCGGGCTGACGGGGTTCTTTTTTTATCCATTCGATTAACGGATTCACCTGACGCCGGAACACTTCGCCCTCGCCGGTAATCATGGAGAGCGTCATGTCTTCGAGACCGGCGGACGAAACAGTCCCAGAAAAGGACGCCGCCATACGCAGAGCGAAATCCGAATCAAGGAATTGTCCTATCCATTTCGGTATCGCACGTTGTTTAAAATACTTCTGCGCGACGAAGAGCGAAACGGCCGGAAAAAATAGCGGCGTATCTCCCGTAAAAGAAATGTCTCTCAGGGGAAGATAGAGCGGCATAATCACAACATCGTGACCGGCCCGCCGCAGGGCATGAGCGTGAAGACTGTCGCGAAAACAGTTCCCGCAGTAGAAAGAATCGCCCGAGCCCGGTACGATAAACAGAATCTTTAATTGTTTTGACATAATTCTTAATTTTCAAGATATAACATTTTGTTTCTGGCACGCATTATTATTCATTTTATACTTCCAACGCTCTAAATTTGTGAGTTGAATATGCGATGAAACAATCCGCGACGGGTCGTCATTGCGGGACTTGCTGTACAGTCCGGTCATGTTAATCATAAACCCTGAATCAAATTTAGGGACAGAAATCAGCGGTTCAGACAGTGATCTCCTGACATGACTGTCTGAAATTTTCGTAGCACTTCCTTTGTATTCTCAAAAATAAAAAAAAGCGTAATTTTGCGGCATGAATAAATATTTATGCATAATATTGAAAATTGGATAACAGGCGACAATATATTTTATAGAAAATGGATAAGAGTGAGAGATTTGAAAACGTTTTGAACTGGTTTAGGGCGAATGTGCCGGTAGCTGAGACGGAACTCAATTACGGAAATCCCTATCAACTGATTGTTGCGGTGATTTTATCGGCACAATGCACCGATAAAAGGGTTAATATCGTGACAAAAGAGTTTTTCAAAAAGTATCCTGAGGCACAGTCGCTGTCGGAAGCGAGTATATCCGATATTTTTGAGTTGATAAAATCGGTTTCGTATCCGAATAACAAGTCGAAACATTTGTCAGGGATGGCAAAGATGTTAGTTAATGAGTTTAATAACACCGTTCCGGACAATATAGACGATTTGCAGAAACTGCCGGGAGTGGGACGTAAAACTGCGAATGTTATCGTTTCCGTTCTTTTCAAGAAACCGGCAATGGCTGTTGATACCCACGTGTTCAGAGTTGCCGAAAGAGTCGGGCTTGCCGTCGATTCCAAAACTCCTTTCGAGACGGAAAAACAGCTGGTTA
>JAISPE010000174.1 GCA_031275145.1 Prevotellaceae bacterium
TGAAAAATTTATTCATATATGGAAAATATTTACTCTGTGCGGGTAAATATGGTGTCGCCAAAATTTTGGCGATGGCGATTTTGATAAACCTGAATTTTACAGGTTACGGACAGGACTGTACCAAACTGGACCCGGGAAAAATAGAAGGATCTCAAAAAGTATGCTATGGAAGCGGGGCGAAAGAAAAAATACAATCTGTTTCTCCACCTACAGTCAGTGGCGATGTCCCTGATGAATATGTATGGCAACGTCGCACTTTCGACCCTAATACTAATGAATGGAGTAAATGGATTGACTATATTTGGGGTGATGTAATGGCTCCTGATGCTCTTGTTGATGCGACATTCACTCAAACGACAGAAATACGTCGTCGGGCGATTTACGGCGAGTGCAAAAAATATAGCAATACCATAACCATAACGGTCAATCCTTTACCGGAAGCGCCACAAATAGAGGAAAATAATGTAGTATGTTTTGACGGGAAAACGCACACTGTAAAATTTATTTCTCTTCCTGTTGATGGAGAGAAGATTATCTGGTATGAAAACGCAACAGGATCCGAACCGGCGAATGAGCCAAATCAGCAAGAGCCCGGAACTGCAACAGCCTACGCTGCGACCAGAATAACTGAGACAGGCTGCGAAAGCGAGCGCGTAGAAGTTACGGTAACGGTAAATGCATCTCCGAACACAGAGGCGCTACAGGAGTTACAGGAAATAAAAGATGTAACCGAATGTTACAACGGACAGGAATATAAAGACAATATTTTGCCGGTGTTAGCCGGTTTAAAATTCAGTTACCGGTTATTCGTGTTTTCCGTAAAAAATTTAACTTAAAACAGATTTTTTCAAAAAAGAGTTTGCATTAAAAAAATAAACATTATCTTTGCGCCGTTGTTTTATAAAATTTTTATTGATAAATGAACATTAAAACCCGGATACAGTACAGAAGACTGGCAGGAAAATATCCTGAGTTGTTAATGTTTACCCCCCCCCCCCGAATTTGCTGAATATCATATAATTGCGCCCGTTTCTCCGTTTATGGACACCGTAGCGGCTACGGAAAGGACTGTCGAAGGTTCGCAGCTGTTACATACGGTTACACTGAATACCGTCGGAATATACGGGTACGCGGGTGAATTTTCCGGAGATGTCCCGAAGATTTCAAATTATAATTTGAAACTCTCAAATTATAATTTCAGGACTTCAAATTATAATTTGCAACCCTCACGGTATACCTTCAAGGCTTCAAATTATAATTTGCAACCCTCAAATTATAATTTCAGGACTTCAAATTATATCCTCAAGGCGTCGGGATATACCCCGAAACCTTCAACATCCGTCTGCGAAACAGGCGGATACAGCCTGAAATCCGCTATCCTTCGTCGTTGCGACGGCGCAATCCGAAGCAATGACGATAGAGTTGGGGTTTCTTCATCGCTGTATGCTTTGACAAGCCTTTACCCGACTCTTCGTCATTGCATGTTGTCCGGCTCTTCGTCATTGCGAAGCAAAGGCATCCCGTTAGGGATGCCCCGCTCGGTAGAAAACCGGTATTGTCCTGTTTTGCATCCCGTCAGGGATGCATCCCTAACGGGATGCAATATATCGTCGCCGGTCATTCTACCGAGCGATGCATCCCTAACGGGATGCGCGACCCTTCGTCGTTGCGACGGCGCAGCCCGAAGCAATCCGGAAAGCCGTGGATTTCCGGATTGCTTCGTCGCTGCGCTCCCCGCAATAACGACCCGTCGCTTTATTGACCGTAAGCTAAAGCATACGGTTAATAAAGTGTCGTCCCTGCGGGACTTGTCATACAGTCCGGTCATGTTAATCATAAACCCTGAATCAGGTTCATGGACAGAAATCAGCGGTTCAGACAATAATCGCTTTTTGTAATGTACTCCCCTCGCTCGGCGTAGTCTCCAGACTACGTCGAGTTCAAAGCAAAGCTCCCGCTTTGCACAAGTCTGGAGACTTGCTTTTAGCTTCGACGTAGCGAGGACGCTACGTCGAGCGAAGGGTTCCTGCAACACAGACCCGAGTTCCTGCAACACAGACCCGTGTTCCTGCGACACAGACCCGTGTTCCTGCAGCGCAGACCCGTGTTCCTGACGCGCAGACCCGTGTTCCTGACGCGCAGACCTGAGTTCCTGACGCGCAGACCTGAGTTCCTGCGGCGCAGACCCGAGCTCCTGACGCGCAGACCTGAGTTCCTGAGGCGCAGACCCGTGTTCCTGCGCAGGGAGCAAAAGATTTTTTGCCTGGATTGCTTCGTCGCTGCGCTCCTCGCAATGACGATGAGACGGAAAACAGTTTTCTGCAAAAAAAACTCACAATTCTCACCCGTTTGATGTATAGCTTCGACGTAGCGGGGACGCTACGCCGAGCGAAAGAAACAGCCCGGAATTAACCGATCTGTAAATTATGAAAATTTTGTAAATTATGTCAAAAAAAATCTGTCCGGAAAAGAATTTTGTTCATTCTGTCAAAAAAAAAATATATTTGCAAAAAATAAGGATATGAAAAAGGGTAAGATTTTAATAATAGATGACAACGAAGATGTGCTGCTTGCATTGAATCTTCTGTTGAAATCTCATGTGGAACAGGTAAAGATAAGCACGGAGCCGGAACGTATAGAGCATTATATAACGACTTTCTATCCTGACGTCATATTGCTTGACATGAACTTTAACCGTGATGCTATCAGCGGACAGGAGGGTTTCTACTGGCTGGAAAAGATAAAGCGAACAGACCCCGATATTGTGGTGGTTTTTATCACTGCGTATGCCGACATGGATAAGGCGATACAGGCAATCAAAGCCGGAGCATCGGATTTTATCCCCAAACCCTGGGAAAAGGAAAAACTGCTGGCAACAATTTTCTCCGCTCTGGAACTGCACAACAGCAGAATCGAAGTAAAGCATCTTAGACAGCAAATCTCGGCGCTGGCCACGCCTTCCGGGAGTGGAAAATATGAAATCATAGGCGACAGCAAGGTTATGACGGATATTTTCGACACGATAGAAAAACTGCGCGGTACTGATGCCAATATTCTGATCCTTGGCGAAAACGGAACGGGAAAAGACCTTATCGCCCGCGAAATTCACAGAAAATCGTTGCGGAGTGAGGAAATTTTTGTCGCCCTGGACCTCGGCTCCGTTTCCGAATCGCTGTTCGAAAGCGAACTGTTCGGATATAAAAAAGGCGCTTTCACCGATGCGCATCACGATAAACCCGGAAGGCTGGAGGTCGCCGCCGGCGGTACTCTGTTTATGGACGAAATCGGAAACCTGTCGCTTTCAATGCAAATGAAATTATTGACAGCCATCGAAAAACGCGAAATCATTCCTCTCGGAGATAACCGTCCTGTACCGATAGACGTGCGTTTCATATCCGCTACAAACGTGAATATCCGCGAAATGGTGGCCGACAAAAAATTCAGGCAGGACCTGCTTTACCGTATAAATACCATCGAAATACATGTACCCCCTCTTAGAGAGCGCGGCAATGATGTCCTGCTGCTTATCGATCATTTTTTCAACCGTTTCAACCGCAAATACAATAAAAACCTGAAAGGTATATCGAGAGAAGCAAAGACAAAACTGCAAAACTATCTGTGGCCCGGCAACGTACGCGAACTCGAACATACAATGGAACGCGCTGTAATACTTGCCGAAAAAAGTACTCTGGGAGTGGAAAACTTTATATTTACGCCTGCGGCTTCAAAAAAACTGCGTGAAGAATTTAATCTCGGCAAACTTGAACAGGCAGCCGTCGAACGCGCTTTCCGTCAGGCCGAAGGAAATATAAGTCTGGCAGCCGAACTGCTGGGCATTACACGTTATGCACTGTATAGAAAACTTGAGAAATTCGGAATATGAACCAGTCTAAAACCATTATTTTCAAAACGGTTTTTACAGTAATATTAACTGTTTCTTCCACTCTATGTATTATTAAGGAATATTATTCTTTCGCAATACTGTCGATGCTGACAATCATTGCGCTTGTTTTCTCAATGCTGGCGGATTACCGTAAATCGACACGGCTGATGGAACAGATGATTATGAATATAAAATACGGCGACCTCAGTATTTCATTCCCGTCAAACCTGAAAAAGAGCGGTAAAGACCTCGGCAATTCAATGAACGAGGCGCTCGAAATATTCAGGTCGCGTCTTTACGAATCCATCATTTCGAAAGCAGAAACCGAAGCATGGCAAAAACTTATACGCGTCATGACTCATGAAATAATGAATTCGGTCGCTCCCATTATCTCGCTTTCGGAAACTATCACCGAACGGACGGATGACGATTTAAACGAAGAGAGATACGGGGAAATGATGGCGGCAATGCAATCCATACACCGCCGCAGCAAAGGACTGCTCGATTTTGTTGAAAATTACAGGAAACTGACCCGTATCCCGATGCCGGTAATGCGGTTTTTCTATGTGAACGAACTTTTTATGGATATCCGGAATCTGTTCGCCACGGAAACAATACCCGTCTCCTTTTTTGCCCGGCCTGCGGATATAAGACTTTACGCCGACCGTTCGCTGATAGAACAGGCGCTTATAAACCTGTTGAAAAACGCACTGGATGCCTGTCGCGATACGGCTGCGCCACTGATTTCCGTCCATGCTTTCCTGGAAAGAGGGAAATGTGTTATGACCGTGACGGATAACGGACGGGGTATTGTCCCGCACGCTCTCGACCGTATTTTCGTCCCGTTTTTTACGACCAAACAGGGCGGATCGGGTATCGGCCTCAGCCTTTGCCGCCAAATCATAAACCGCCATAACGGAACAATATCCGTAACATCCATACCCGATGAAAAAACGGTATTTACTGTTAAATTCGACTGATTTTTTGAGAGAAATTTTACCGTTTTTTTATTTTTAAGTGAAGGAAAATTAATAAAGTGTAACAGTTTCTCCTGCAGGGCAAGGTGTTCAAACGTATACAAAAAACCTCGTTTACACCTAATTTTCCAAACAAACCAACCTTTCATATAACTAAAATGTAACCGATTAATATTTAATCATTTTAGTTATTTATTTTTTTGAATTAACCCGGTTAATGGGGTACTTTCATATAACTAAAATGTAAAGATCGC
>JAISPE010000234.1 GCA_031275145.1 Prevotellaceae bacterium
CAGGAAACAGTCGCCGTTAACGCCAGCAAACAGATCATTTTATTTATCAAATTACACATAACAGCTGGACTAAAGTTTTGTGATTGAATTAACCGGATTTTCGCGACTTGTTTTATAGACCTTTCCTCCGACGCAGATAACGACAGTCATAATCAGCGCGAGCAGTATCGACAGGTAAATCCATGCGCTTATCTCCGTTTGCACGACATATTCTTCGAGCCATCTTCTCATCACGGCATATCCGGCGGGAAAGGCAATCAGCGCTCCGACAGCGAGCAGGATCAGATGTTCCCTGAAAAATATGTCGAGAATATCTTTGACTGTAGCGCCGTTTATCTTGCGTATAGCGATTTCTTTGCGGCGTTCCTCGCAGGTGAGCGAGACAATCGAGACGAAGCCGAAAATGCAGATAATCATGCAGACTGCAGTAACCAGAGTAAGGATTTTCAGCAGGGTGTTTTCCGATTTCAGGAACTTGTCGTACTGTTCTTCCGCAGAAAATATGTCCGTACCAATATCGGGATATTCGGTATTGAGGACCGTTTCGATTTTTTTTCTGCACGTTTTCCATGTACCTTCGTTGAATTTGAAGATTATTGACTGGTCGAAAGTTCCGTTTTCGGTCAGAGCTTTCCATTCGGCATGACTGTAAAAGGCCGGTTTAGCGTCCACCGTCGGCGCGTCGTTGTATATGTTTTGTATCACGCCTTTTACTCTGTACGTATTGTAGGAGTCGCCGAACGTTTTCCCGACAGCTTTGTTCCATCCGAACGCTTTTGCCGCCGATTCGTTTATCAGTACAAGTCCGGCGGCGTCGCTGTCGTTTAAAAATTCGCCCTCAACCAGTTTGAGTTCGTAATATTCCTGGAATTTTTCAGTGATATTTGACAGGGTCATATTTACACTTGCTTCGTCACTGGCTGATTTTCCGTCCCACTTGTTCATGCTGAAACCTGCCTGCATCCATACGGGCAGCAGGGGATAGACATTTTTGATAATGTCTGTTATTTCGGGTATCTGCCTGATTTTATTTTCAACAATATCAATTATGTTAGGGTCGGGATTGTCGATGAGGCGCGTATTCAGAATAACGGATCCGCGATTTTTGAACGAAAAACCCAAACCGGTATTGTGCAGATAATACATTTGTTTCAGGATGACTGTCGTGCAGAACGCAAAGCCGATGCTTACCGTCAGCTGAACGGCAAGGGATGTTCTGCGGAACAGTTTCCGGTTACGGCTCTGTATTGCGATGCTCAACTCTTTGCGCCGGAATATGGCAAATGTCAAAAGAAATGTCAGTAACGAAATCAGGACGATTACCGCAATGTATATCAGCAGTTCGAGACAGATTGAGTATATGTCCATCCTGACGCCGGATATTTCGATGAACAGGGGTATGATCAGCCTGATTAAAAACAGTCCCGACAAAAGCGCCAAAACCAGAAACACAATAAACTCGACCGACATAAGCATGAACAGCGACCTGCCCGATGCTCCGCAAACAGTCCGCAAAGCAAATTCGCGCTGCCGTATCCTGAAACGGGCAACAAACAGGGTCAGACAGTTGAACAGCGTGCAGAGAATAAGCAGCAAACCGGCAATGGAAAAAATCACAATATGCCGGAACTTTACATTGTGCGGTATATCCGGGTCTTCGTAATGTACGGATGTAAGCGGGACAACGGTCAGCTTCGAGATGCTCTCATTAACGGTGTGTCCGTAGAGTTTTTCCCGAAACGCTTTTATGTCAATGCCCGGAGCAAGCTCGACAACAATGTTCAGACTAATGATGTGCCAACTGTGGAACGCGCATGACTGCAGGAAATCGAACGGATAGTTGCTGTGTCCGGGCAATCCCGTTACCACCGCGTGAACAGTGTATTCTTCCCCCTCTATTTTGAGGGTCTTGCCGACAGGACTTTCGTTCCCGAACATCTGCAAGGCTTTTTCTTTCGTGACGGCTATTCCGTTAATTCCCCTGGCAGACAGAAAATCCATGCTGCCTTCAATGACTTTGACGCCAAACATCTCTAAATACATCGAATCGACGCCGAGAAGGTTCGCCGTATATACGGCGCTGTTGAACTCGATTTCCAAATCCTCTGTCACAGGCATAATGGCTGTTGCACGTACTATTTCCGGAAAAGTTTTTTCGAGATAACCCGCCAAAGGATAGGGATTATGTCTTGCCTGCCCGCTCGGGACAAACATGAACGGCCGGTAAACGCAGTACATCCGGTCGGCGTTTTTGTGGAAACTGTCGAACGAGATCTCGTACCGTATCCAAAACGTTGCTATGGCAAAGCAGGCAAACCCCACCGCCAAACCTGCGACACTGACAAGCGTCTGATACCTGTATTTCCATAAATTACGGAATGATATTTTCAGATAATGTTTTATCACTGTTTTGTCCTCCTGTTTTCTTTCCCGTTTCTTTTCATAAACCGTATCCTGAATGTGAATGTGCCGATAATCTCATTAATGTCGCAAAGGTAATGTTTTTTTAATAATAATAGCGTTTTTTACCACAATTTTTCTTCCTTATTTACTTCCCGATTTGTTTTTACCACAAAGGTTACACAAAGCTCTTTGTGCAACCTTTGTGTCCTTTGTGTCTTTGTGGTAAATAAAACATAAAAAGCGGTAAAAAGTCATTGTCAGCGACGAAGCGCCGTAAAACCGAATCACGATTTCACATTCAACTGTTTGCCGGTTTTTATGAAAGCATCTATACATTTGTCCAGATGCGTTTTATTGTGAGCGGCAGAAAGTTGTACTCTTATTCTCGCCTGGCCTTTGGGTACTACGGGATAATAGAATCCGGTCACATAAATACCTTCATCAAGCATTCTTGAGGCAAACTCCTGCGAAAGTTTTGCATCATAGAGCATTACTGCACAGATTGCCGACTGTGCCGGTTTGATGTCAAATCCTGCGGCAAGCATTTTCGAGCGGAAATATTCGGTGTTTTTTACCAGAGCAGAATGGAGTTCGTCGTTTTCTTCCAGCATTTTAAAGACTTCCAGACTTGCGCCTGCTATTGCGGGGGGTATCGAGTTTGAAAACAGATAGGGACGCGAACGCTGGCGCAACAAATCAATGATCTCTTTACGGCCTGTTGTGAAACCTCCGATTCCGCCGCCGAACGCTTTGCCGAGTGTACCTGTGTGTATATCAATACGGCCGTAAAGGTTAAACAGTTCGTTTACTCCACGTCCCGTTTTTCCCACCACTCCGGCCGAATGACATTCGTCAACCATCACCAGCGCTTCGTATTTTTCTGCCAGGTCGCAGATTTTGTCCATCGGCGCAACGTTTCCGTCCATCGAGAAAACCCCGTCGGTGACAATAATCCGAAACCGCTGTGCCTGCGCTTCTTTCAGACAGTTTTCCAGTTCGTTCATGTCTGCATTGGCATAACGGTAGCGTCTGGCCTTGCTGAGCCGTACACCGTCGATTATTGAAGCATGATTCAGAGAATCGGAAATTATCGCGTCTTCTTCGGAAAAAAGAGGCTCGAAAATACCTCCGTTAGCATCGAAACATGCAGCATACAGGACAGTATCTTCGGTTTTGAAATATTTGCTGACAGCTGTTTCCAGTTCTTTGTGGATATCCTGTGTCCCGCATATAAACCTTACCGACGACATCCCGAACCCGCGGGTATCCATTGCTCTCTTTGCAGCCTCGATTACCCGTGCGCTGTTCGAAAGTCCCAGATAATTGTTTGCGCAAAAATTCAGAACGGTTTTTCCGCCAACCTCTATCTCTGCCGATTGAGAGGATGTGATTATCCGTTCTTTTTTGTAAAGACCGGCGTCTTCGATAGACTGAAGTTCTGTTTCTAAATATTTTTTTAATGCTCCGTACATAATTTTATGTTTTTTAAAAATTTAATTCTCAATATTTACCGGAATTGACTTTGAAAACATTTTAGTCCCGGCTCTGATATGTCCCGAAAAAGACAGTTTCGTGCGGTCTTCTCCGGCAAGTATCGCTCTTATTCGGCCGGACATTATCGCCATTCTGTCGGTTATCTTAACATCAAACAAAATGGAAACCTGCCCTTTCGTGCGTTTTTTTATCATGTTTCCCTGACGCAGACTTGCCGTACCGAACAGATACCCGTCTCTAAGAATTTCGATATCCGCTTCCCTGATATAAATATTATGCGACGAAGAATTGTTTACAGCTACGCTTACCTCTACAACGGCATTGCTGCCTTTCAGTGTTTTAAGTGTAATCTCCTGCAACTCTCCTATCTCTACATTTTTCATCTTCCCGCATGATGAAGCGAAAAATATCAGTAATATAAATATAACGCCATATCTTAACATCTGTCAATTATCATTATTTGAGTACAAAAATAATTAAAAATTACGAATAGCATTCTTTTTGACATAATTTTTTTGACATAATTAACATAATTTTCAAAATTTACGTTGAAAACCCTAACAGGGTTAGAAACCCTGTTAGGGTTCCCTGGAAAATTCTGTTAATTATGTCAAAAAAAGAGCTTGCGGAAGTTTATATAATTTATTATTCCTCGCGCGGTCTATTTTTGTGAATTGGATATGCGACCAGCCTGCCGGCAGGCAGACGAAGCAATCCGCGACGGGTCGTCATTGCGAGGAGCGCACCGACGAAGCCATCCAGAAATCCACGACTTTCTGGATTGCTTCGTCGCTGCGCTCCTCGCAATGACGATGGAGCGGAAAACAGTTTTCTGCAAAAAAACTCACAATTCTCACCTGTTTGATGTATAAATTCCGATCGCATTCTACAATTCTGTAAATTCCGATCGGGATCAACGCGAACAAATTGCAGTTTCTCCGGATATGAGCGGCAAAATTATTCGCTTATATAAAAAAATAACATTGTCTAAATGACTGTATTTCTAAATGAACAATAAAAAGTTAAAAGTTAATTGTGTATTGACAATTTTTTTCGCTTTGTTTGTTTTATATAAAATAAATTTTATACCTTTGCGTCGTTTTAGAAATGAGTTATTTGTAATAATTGAATGTTAAAGTAATT
>JAISPE010000236.1 GCA_031275145.1 Prevotellaceae bacterium
TATAAACAAAAATATGGCAAAAGAAGTAACTTCAAGAGCGGAAAATTTTTCACTCTGGTACAACAATCTGGTTATAAAAGCAGGTTTGGCGGAAAATTCGGCGGTGCGCGGTTGCATGGTTATCAAACCTTACGGATACAGTTTATGGGAAAACATGCAGGCGGCGCTCGATAAAATGTTTAAGGACACGGGACATGTCAATGCGTATTTTCCTCTATTTATTCCGAAATCGTTTTTTGCGAAAGAGGCCGAACATGTCGAAGGTTTCGCCAAAGAGTGCGCGGTGGTGACCCATTACCGGCTTCGGAATACTCCCGACGGTAAAGACCTTGAAATCGACCCCGATGCGAAATTGGAGGAAGAACTTATTGTCAGACCTACTTCCGAAACAATTATCTGGAATACATACAAAAACTGGATACAGTCATACCGCGACCTGCCTTTGCTTTGTAATCAGTGGGCAAACGTTGTGAGATGGGAAATGAGAACGCGCCTGTTCCTGCGGACTGCCGAATTTCTTTGGCAGGAAGGACATACGGCTCATGCAACACGTGAAGAAGCCGTTCGGGAAGCGGTCAAAATACTTGGCGTTTACGAGGATTTTGCCAAAAACTGGCTGGCAATCCCCGTAATCACAGGGGTAAAAACGGAAAGCGAACGTTTCGCCGGAGCGGTCGATACCTACTGTATCGAAGCAATGATGCAGGACGGCAAGGCTTTACAGGCGGGAACCTCGCATTTTCTCGGACAGAACTTTGCCAGGGCTTTCGATGTGAAATTTGCTTCCAGAGAGGGAGCGCTGGACTATGTGTGGGCGACGTCGTGGGGCGTATCTACCCGTATGATAGGCGCTTTAATCATGGCACATTCCGACGACAACGGTCTGGTGCTTCCGCCGAAAGTCGCTCCGTTGCAGGTTGTCATTATACCCATATTTAAGGGTGAAGAAGAGTTGCAGCAGATGAGAACGCACTGCGAGGCTATAAAAGACAGTCTTCAAAAGTCCGGAATTTCCGTAAAAGTTGATGACAGAGATAATTTGCGGTCGGGGTTCAAGTTTGCAGAGTATGAACTGCAGGGCGTTCCAGTCAGGCTGGCTATCGGTCCGCGGGATTTCAAAAACGGCACTGTCGAAGTCGCACGGAGGGATAATCTGACAAAAGAGACTGTTCCTCAGGAAAATATTGCACAGCATGTATTATCCCTGCTTTCGGATATCCAGACAAATATTTACAATAAAGCCCTTAAATTCAGAGATGAACATACTTATACCGTAGATTCCTACGATGAGTTCAGGGAAAGAATCGAAAATGGCGGTTTCTTTCTGGCGCACTGGGACGGAACGGCTGAAACCGAAGCGCTTATCAAGGAAGAAACAAAAGCGACTATCCGCTGTATTCCCGTCGAAGGCGAAAAGGAAGAGGGTAAATGTATGGTTACCGGAAAACCGTCGAAACAGAGAGTTGTGTTTGCAAGAAATTATTAATCGCGTTGTCATAGATTAAGATGAGTGTGAAATTGTGGAGTAAGGGGGTTGACGCCGACAAGTCTGTGGAACTGTTTACTGTAGGACGCGACAGGGAACTTGATTTGAAGCTTGCAAAATACGATGTTCTCGGCTCTATGGCGCATATACGCATGTTGCAGAGTATCGGTCTGCTGGAACAGTCCGAGCTGGATGTTCTGCTTAAAGAAATGGATGTGATTCTGGAGGAAATCGAAAACGGCAATTTTGTAATAGAAGCAGATGTAGAGGATATTCATTCGCAGATAGAACTCCTGCTTACGCGGAGACTTGGCGAAACAGGGAAAAAAATCCATTCCGGACGGTCGCGCAACGATCAGGTTCTGGTTGATTTAAAACTGTTTTTCAAAAACGAAATCAGGGATATAGCCAAACTCATGAAACAGCTGTTCGACACGCTGACGGAACTGAGCGAAGCCAACAGGGAGGTTTTGATGCCGGGATATACTCATTTCCAGATAGCCATGCCTTCGTCTTTCGGTCTGTGGTTCGGGGCTTATGCCGAGTCGCTGACAGATGATGCACTTCTGCTGGAGGCTGCCTATCGACATGCCAATCAGAATCCTCTGGGGTCGGCGGCGGGATATGGCTCGTCGTTTCCGCTGAACAGGACTATGACTGCGGAATTGCTCGGGTTCGAGACTTTACATTTCAATTCCATTGCCGCACAGATGTCGCGGGGAAAAACCGAACGGACATTCGGGTATGCCATGGCGGCGATAGCGGGTACACTGTCGAAACTTGCCGGCGATATTTGTCTGTATATGAGCCAAAATTTCGGGTTTGTCTCTTTCCCCGACGAACTGACAACCGGTTCAAGTATCATGCCTCACAAGAAAAATCCGGATATGTTCGAATTGATTCGGGGAAAATGTAACCGCCTGCAAGCCTTGCCGAATGAACTGACTTTGGTGACGAGTAATTTGCCGTCGGGCTATCACAGGGATTTTCAACTGCTGAAAGAGATTTTGTTTCCGGCTATCGACGAGTTGAAAAACTGTCTGGCAATGAGCGATTACATGTTGAAAAATATAACAGTAAATACTTCAATAACCGACGATCCGCTGTATGACTGTCTGTTTACGGTGGAGGATGTAAACCGCAAAGTATTGTCTGGTGTCCCGTTTCGCGATGCGTACAGGGAAATCGGCAGGCAGGTGCAGGAAAAATCTTATACGCCGAACAGGGAAATACATCATACTCACGAAGGAAGTATCGGTAATCTCTGCACCGACAGTATCAGGGAAAAGATGAATGAACGTTTGAAATTAATAATTTTATAGCCTAATATTCTAACCGTTATGAGAAGTTTTGGGAGCGACAATCATTCGGGCGTGCATCCTGCGATTATGGAGGCTGTCGAAAAGGCAAACACCGATCATGCAATTGCGTATGGCGGTGATTCTTTGAGCAAACGGTTTTCGGACAGGATCAAAGAGATTTTCGGCGGAACTGCCGAGGCTGTTACCGTCTTTAACGGTACAGGCGCCAATGTGGTTGCTCTGCAGGCTGCTACACAATCGTTTCAGTCGATTGTCGCACCTCAAACCGGACATATTGTCGTCGATGAGTGCGGTTCTCCGGAGTTTATGACCGGAGCGGCTATTAAATCCGTCGATTCGACAGACGGAAAACTTACTCCCGAACTGCTGAAGCCTCTTTTACACGGCTTTGGCAACGAACATCATTCGCAGCCTAAAACGGTCTATATCTCGCAATGTACCGAACTCGGTACGGTTTATACTCCCGAAGAAATTTCGAGGCTTGCGGATTTTTTGCACCGCCACAATATGTATCTGTACATGGACGGGGCAAGAATAGCAAACGCGGCTGTCTCTCTGAATAAAAGCCTGAAAGAAATAACGGTCGATTGCGGTGTGGATATTCTGGGCTTCGGCGGAACAAAAAACGGGATGATGATGGGCGAATCGGTTATCGCTTTCCGACCGGAATTAGCTGCAAATCTAAAGTATATCCGGAAACAGTCTGCTCAACTGTTCTCGAAAATGCGGTATGTCTCCGCTCAGTTTCTGGCATATTTGGACAATGATCTGTGGGCGAAAAATGCCCGGCATGCTAACGATATGGCTCAATTATTACGCAAAGGCATTTCATCTGCCGGCGATTTTGAGTTCACGCAACCGACTGAAGCAAACATTATTCTGGTGAAAATGCCGAAACAGCTTACCGACCGTCTGCTCGAAAATCATTTTTTCTACGTCTGGAACGAGGCTGTAAACGAAATACGTCTCGTTACTTCATGGGATACTGCCAAACCGGATATCGAAAGGTTTTTGAAAGACGTGCAACTTTGACAGAATTTCCTCTTTTTTTGACAGAATTAACAGAATTTGCAAAATTAACAGATTTTGTAAGCATCCCAATCGCCTCCGCTCGGCGTAGCGTCTTCGCTACGTCGCAGCTAAAAGCAAGTCTCCAGACTTGCCGCAAAGCGGAGCTTTGCTTTTAACTCGACGCAGTCTGGAGGCTGCGCCGAGCAAGAGAAACTTTAGTTCGACGAAGTCAAATAACAGAATTTTGTTAATCCTCATCAAAAAAAGAGTCATCCTTTTATCTCAATAGTTTTAATAGACAGACGAATTATATTTTTCCCATGGAGC
>JAISPE010000240.1 GCA_031275145.1 Prevotellaceae bacterium
GATGGGGGCTAATGTGGCCACGGCTAATAAAATCAGTAAAATTGTATATACAACGGTCAAAACCCGGACTGAATATGACGAAACAATGGTAACATTAAATGAACCGGAATATTTGAAAAAAAAATGAAAAATCTGCAGAAAAAAATTGATGTAATTACGAAACAGATCAAAGATCTCGAAAAATCGGACACACTGCAATCTGCTTAATTTAAGTCGGTTGAAGTTTAGTTATATGAAAGCGATGCATTCCTAACGGAATGCAGTGAATTACAACCTTTATCTTAAATTGATGACATTGGATCGCGATCCAATGTCACCAATTAAAAAAAAACTGTTGTCAAATAAAAGAAAAGCTTTACCTTTGCGCCCGGAATTAATGATTAAATTAAAATAATAAACAGGTGTTTATAGGATATTTTTCTTCTTTTTTCATTGCGTTACTGCTTAGTCTCTTTTATTTGGGCTATGCCGCATCGGGTCTTGTCGCACAAATCAGGAAAGAGGTAACCGTAAAACCGGAAAAACCGTCCTGTACTGTCCTGATACAGGACTCGAAAGAGATTCCGCATTTTGTATTTGATTATATTGCAGATGTTCCGAAGCCGGACAGACAGGTCCGTTTTGCGGAATTAATCATTGATATTCCTGTCGCCGATGACAGTATTCCTGTACAAAAAATCTGTCTGTCGGAATATTTTCTGCGCCCTCCTCCGACGGTATAAACCGGCATCTTCATAATCTGGAATCCTCACAGGTAAACATGTTTCCGGATTAATATTACATCCCGTACAGGGAACTAATAAAATTTTAATTTTAATAACAGTATAAAAATGAATAGAAAAATATATATTATTATAATATTGCTGTGTTTGTTTTCGCAAACAGCTCATACACAAAAACAGGATGAAACGATCGTTCTTGACGAAGTCGTTATTTCCTCGAAAGAAGGTCAGGAACTCAGAAAAATACCCGCGTCGGTATCGGCGATTGCCACGAAAACTTCAATAGAAACAATAATCCTGACCGATCTCAGAACATTAAGCGCTCTTGTGCCAAATCTCTTTATTCCCGACTACGGGTCGAAATACACGTCTGCGATATACATACGCGGAACAGGCTCGCGCATGGGCAATTCGGCTGTCGGGATGTATGTGGACAATGTGCCGTATCTCGATAAAACTTCTTTCGACTTCGAGTTCTTCGACATAAAGTGGATTGAAGTGCTGAGAGGTCCCCAGGGAACTCTGTACGGTCGCAACTCAATGGGCGGACAGATAAATATCCATACTCTTTCGCCATGGGATTATCAGGGGACAAAGGTAAAACTTTCGTCGGGAAGCTACGGCCTCACGAGAGTACAGCTGTCTCACTATGCCAGACCGGGCAGGAAGTTTGCCTTCTCTCTGGGCGGCAGTTATTCGGCTACTGACGGTTACCGTAAAAATCAAAACCCCGACTACAATCCGGAATACTTCAATGCTGCCGGCATGATTTTCCCTTCGGCATACAAAAATAACAGCGTGGAAGCCAGACAGTCCGCTTCATTGCGTGCCAGCGCCGGCTGGCGTCCTTCGACAAGACTTTCGCTGAACTATATCGGAGGCTACGAATATACCGATCAGAACGGTTATGCCTACGGAAAATACAATTTCTCGACAAATCTGCCCGATACAGTCAATTATAACGATTTGGCATATTATCGCAGAAATCTCCTTAACAACAGTCTGCATATCGAATACCGCGGTAAAAACTTCAAAATCGCATCCGTAACCGGACATCAGTTCCTGAAAGATTCGCTGCTCCTCGACCAGGATTTTTCACCGGCGTCGATGTTTACACTGTTTCAGTCTCAAAAATTGAATGCCGTCAATGAAGAGATCACGGTCCGTTCTACCGGAACCGGCAATTTTCAGTGGATTGGCGGCATTTCGGGATTTTTCCAAAACCTGAACACCGGAAGTCTGGTGACATTTAAAGAAGACGGAGTCGCTTTTATTCAGGAGAATATAAACAACTCGGGAATACCTTTCCCTCTGGAGGTGACCGACGGAAATATTCCGGTTGCAGGGGAATATATCGCTAAAAATCACGGTTTCGCCATATTCCTGCAACCTTCGTTAAACGATTTGCCTGTGAAAGGCCTGTCGGTTTCGGCGGGTATCCGTTTAGACCGCGAACATGCTTCGCTGAAACATTTTACAAACAGTGTGTATAATTATTCGATGCAGGTGGGGCCAAGGGTCATATCCGATGCAAAAAACGACACGATTGCCGGTAACGAAACTATGGATTTTACCCAGCTGTTACCGAAATTTTCCGTCTGTTACAGGACAGGCGATCATCTTGCGTATATTTCCGTATCAAAAGGTTACAAGGCGGGAGGATACAATCTTCAAATGTTTTCGGACCTGATAGAAACGAAAATGAGGACTGTGCGACCCGTTGAGTTTGACATTCAGAAATCGACGTCCTTCAAACCCGAATACAGCTGGAACTTCGAAGCCGGAGGACGTACTTCCGTATGGTATAATAAACTGAGCATGGGAATGACATTCTTCCTCATGAATATCAGCAACCAGCAGATTGCCGAATTTGCTCCCAACGGACAGGGACGGATGATAAAAAACGCCGGCAAATCGCAAAGTAAGGGAGTTGAACTCGAAATCGATATGTATCCGTCAAAACGGTCGTGGGCAAGACTGAGTTACGGATACAATGAGAATAAATTCACCGAATACAGGGAACAGACAGGCGAAGATTCTTTTGTCGATTATTCCGGCAAACATGTCCCGTTTGTTCCCCTACAGACCGTATCTCTCACCGCCGGCTATGCGTTTGATTTCAAAAACACATTTATCGACAGACTCTCTGTCAGCGGCAAATATTCCGGAGCAGGCAAAATATACTGGACGGAAGTGAATGATATTTCACAGAAATTCTATTCCCTGCTAAGTGGAAAAATATCTCTGTCGAAAGGAGATTTTTCACTGGACATCTGGGGTGAAAATCTGTCGGATACGAAATATGCGACATTTTATTTCAAGACATTCGGCAACTCGTTCGGACAGCTTGGCAAACCCGTACGTTTCGGTATAGATCTTAATATGAAGTTCTAACTGTCTGCGAGTTTACCTTTATTCAATTAAAAATTACGGATTACGACTGACTGCGTAATTCGTAATTTTTTATTATGCCGGAGTGAAAGATTTTCCCGCCTCTTCGTCATTGCAGGGAACGAAGCAATCCGGAAGCTCGTGGATTTCTGGATTGCTTCGTTCCTTACAATGACGCTTTTTGTAAGAGGCATATTAACAGTCCTTTCGTCATTGCGAAGCAACCCTTATTTCCCAAAAGTCCCCTTAGTAGCCCGGGCAAATATCATACAGCCCTTATTCCCTTATTGTAACCCTGCAACAAAATAAGG
>JAISPE010000298.1 GCA_031275145.1 Prevotellaceae bacterium
ACTTTGGACGATGAAAAAAAGAGTTTTTGTTTCAGGCTCAAGACTGACGTCTTTTCTTGCCTCAATCTGTTTATTTTTATCGTCAACAATCAGATATCTCCTGATATTTTCATCGCTCAGCCTTCCCGTTTCCCTGACTGTCCTGAAAAATTTCTTCGAATAGGTAACGGACACCGTTTCCTTTCTGAAAATTTTGTCCTTATCGTTCAGCGCCTGATTTTTTGAGTTTCTGATTTCTATTGACACATCTTTGTAAGCTGTCCCGTTGAATCCCCGCAGTCTGTAGAAAAGATTTTCCGGGTCAATTTTTCCCGTAAGCTCGTCTTCGGAATGTCGCAGAGCGTTGAGCGGATTTTTGTCGCTGCCTTTCAGACTTCTGTTGATAAAGAGAATCTGTTTGTATGCGGTATATTCTTCCTGGAAAGGCGCAGTATCAAAGTATTTATACAGTTCTTCGTCGGAAGAGATGTAGATGAAAGCGGCGTCTTTGGCTCCGGACTGCGGAGGGACGGTGTTTCCGGCAGGCACGACAAAGTTTTTGTACCTGTTTAAAATTCCGTTAACGAACGACCAGTCCTCATGCACGTTTCCGAGGTTGTTGCCCGGGATATATTTCGTATACCATGCGGCGATTTCGTCCAGGAGTGGCTTTATCTTTTCGCCGGGCAACCTTTCGTTATTTCGCAGCAGTATCGAGAACGCGATATTGCCGGTAGCCATTCCCCTTAGCATATCGCGTACGATTGTGTATCTGGTAAAAATACTTCCTTCCGTGATGAAAGAAAGCGAATACGCCGGCTGTCCGATCGCCTTTTCGCTGCCTGTGTCGGGACGGACGTCTCTTGCTACCGCCTGCGGTATGCCTGGCGTGGAATACAGGAGTTTATATCCTCCCTTTGTTCCGTGTACGACTAATTCCATATCAATTATTTATTAAAAACGTCTAAAATACTTTTCTTGTTAGGGACAATTCTGTCCACCAGAATATTGATTATCCTTTCGGAATCTTCCCTGTCGATGCTGCAAATCTGCTGGAAATAGACTTTCCCCAGAGAGAAAGGCTCGACGGTCAGTTTTCCTCCGTTTATGCTGTGCTGTTTGCACCGTTCCTTCAACGAGTTGAGGAATGCGGTGAAATTGTTGTTTTGCAGATACTGTTTCGAGAACGCCACTCTCTCCGTCATGTTTTTGGCGGGCATCAAATCGCTTTTAGTGATGACAATATAAATGGCGTCCGTCGCTTTGCTGAAGACGTCGTTGTTTTTGAAAAATGTCGCCGCCGCCTGCAGGTAGTCGCTTTGAGTGTGATTGTTTATATCCACGTTATTTTCTTTTTCATAATCGATAAAAAAGAAATGGATTTTACGGTTTTTGCTTTTCAGAAAATTCATTAAGTTGTTAAACGTGTTTTCGTGCGACTGTGTCGAAAACGGCAGTCCGGCGCTTTTATTGTAAAAACACTGGAAGATTTCACCGCTTAACTCTATCAGCGAAATGGAACGGGGTTTATCCTTTCCTCTTTTCAGTACAAACGGGAGATACTGCGTTGTTTCGACAGGACTTGCCGAAGGCAGAACCCCGTACTGGGTGATGAATATGTTTTTCAGCCGTGTCATATAATCGTATCCGGGTCCGACCGCGATTTCAAGATATCCCTTTCTTTCCGCCGTATTCAGTATTGCCGCCAGCGCGCAGGTTTTGCCCGATCCCGGGATACCCCAGAAATATACTTCGGTATATCCGTCGGGTATCGACCTGGGTATTTCGCCCAGACTTAAAGCCGGCGAAACAATGTTTTCCATTCTGTCTACTATTTCTCCCGGGATACCGCAGTTTATCAAATCGTCTTTCGTAACAGTCCCCTCCGACAGGAACGAGCTGATCATGCCGGGCGTAAAGGAGTTTGCATTCAGGCTGATTTTTGTCAGTATATCCTGTCTGTTAGCCTGCGCTTCGCGACGCTGCTGTTCCAGAAATTCGATCCGGTCTTTTGCTTCCGCAATATGTTTGCCGGCGGGGTATTGCGCAACATAGTTCGACAGTTCGGACTCGTTATAGCGGCAACGTTCCCATGCTTCGTCGTCTTCCCTGTCGCGCGCCGTCTGCAAACCCAGAATCGTCTTTCGTTTCGATGCGTCCAGATTGCCGCTGCTTTTCAGTTCAGCCAGCGTTACCACGTCCTGACGGATGTAGTCAAAAAGCTGTTCGGCCGACAGATTCTCGGTGTTTGCTATAATCTGCGCCTTATTCGCAGTACCGTCGTCCTCATCCTGTTTTTGCGACGCCAGCATGTTCTGAATCGCTTTCCGTTTAGACGCTACCAGATTGCCGCTATTCTTTAACTCCTCAATAGTGACAACGCATTGGCAGATGTATTCAAAAAGTTCTTCTGCCTCTAAATTCTCAATGTTGTTTAAAATTTGTGTTTTATCCATTTTTTATTTATAATTTAATTTTAGTGATGAGTGATGAGAGTGATGAGTGCAATTCGTAACCCGTAAGTCGCAATCCGCAATCCGTAACCCGCAATTCGTAACCCGTAACCCGTAATCCGTAACCCGCAATTCGTAATCCGTAACTCATAACTCATAACTATCTCATAACTCATTGTCTTCTTCTCCTCCTTTTCCGAACACTATTTTGAAGCCCGGAAATCTTGAATGTCTTTTTGAAACGAAATACGAGAGCAGCATAATGGCATACGCCAGCGCTGCCAGACCGAGAGAAAGCGGCGCCGGCTGTCCGGCGAGTGTATTGAAGTCCTTTTTCACGTCGTCGAACGACAGGTTGTAAACAAAATCTTTGGCCTGCTCGTTCGTTTCTCTTTTAAGCGACAGTTCCGTCAGTTGCTTCAACCATTCATTCGAGTTCTGTTCGACCTCGTTCACTACGCCGACGATGCCTATGGGTTTCCATTTTTCGACAATGTTACGCGACTTTACAAGCCAGTCGGAACTTACCTGTTTCATCTCGGTGAAGTTGGACGGAAACAAATCGGCGTGAATGGTGAACATCTTGGTTTCGATCTGTTTTTCGTCGGCGATGCTGTTGCTGTCGAAACCGTACGCTTCGTATTCACCCGGATTGATCTGCTTGCCGGCAACTGCGGTCTTTAAAGCCTCCCTGTAAAGATTTTCCCTGTTTGCGGCATATTTCTCGTACTCGGCAAACATGTTTTCGGCCTGAATGATACCCGTACGGAGTTTGGTCTGTATTTCCTTTTTTTTGCCGGAAACAGCGAAATAATGCGGAAACGTCGATGTTGCCACATAGCCCGCAGCCCCGACAAACAGCAACAGTGTAATCATTTCCATAACGAAACAGGTCTTGAAACGTCCGCTTGTCCGTTTCAGCACTTTCGCGGCAAGCGCAAGCCCGCCCAACACTACGGCAATGACAGCCGCGTTAATAATGCTCTGACGGGTGTCGCCCAAAGTCAGAAAATTGGCGCTTAAAAAACAGACGAACCCGAAGATCAGCGCTGCTAATGCCGTAAGCACATCGGCTAATGAAAACTTTGTCTCTTTCATAATCTATTATTCATTCTTTTTAATATTTCTTCTTTGACAGGACCTCTCCCCCCTGCCCCCCTCCCCACAGGGGAGGGGGCTGGAC
>JAISPE010000334.1 GCA_031275145.1 Prevotellaceae bacterium
AAAAATTGTTTTCGCACTCGGGAATAGGAAAATTTGTCTTACTTTTGCACCGTAATTTTAATTTACTTTATAATGAACAATATAGCCATTTTTGCATCGGGATCGGGGACAAACGCTCAGCGTCTTATTGAGCATTTTTCGCCGATAACCGACACGAATATAAGCATTTTATTAACGAACAAAAAAAATGCGGGAGTTATCGAACGTGCAGGGAAATTTAATGTACCGGTCAGGATATTTGGCAGAGAGGAGTTTTATTATTCCGATAATATAGCCGTTTTTTTGCAGAATGAGAAGATCGACTGGATTATTTTGGCCGGTTTTCTATGGCTGATTCCGGAAAATCTGTTGAAAATGTATCCGAATCGAATTGTGAATATTCATCCTGCCCTTCTCCCGAAACATGGAGGTAAGGGAATGTATGGAATGAATGTACATCAGGCGGTTATTGATGCAAAAGAAAAAGAGTCGGGTATCACCGTACATTATATTAACGGGGAATACGACAGGGGAGATATCATATTTCAGGCGACATGTCCTGTCGATGAAACGGATTCCCCCGAAACCCTGGCAGCCAAAATACATGAACTGGAATATAAACATTTTCCTGTTGTTATGGAAAATTTAATTTTGAATAAAAATGTTTGATATAGAAAAGATACGTGCTGATTTTCCCATACTTGAGAGGGAAATTTACGGACGAAGGCTGGTATATCTCGATAATGCGGCTACTACTCAGAAGCCGTCGTGTGTGATTTCGAAAATCAGGGATGTGTACGAACAGTACAACTCCAATATTCACCGTTCGGTCAGCAGGCTTGCCTCTATCTGTACGGATGAATACGAGAACGCGCGGAAAACCGTATCCGGATTTATCAATGCCAAAAGCACGAACGAAATTGTGTTTACATCCGGAACAACTGCGGCAATAAATCTGCTGGCGTTCACTTTCGGAGAAAAATTTGTGAACGGAGGCGACGAAATTGTGGTCTGCGAATCGGAGCATCATTCGAATATCGTACCATGGCAATTGATGTGCGAAAGAAAAAACGCTGTCTTAAAAGTTCTTCCGTTTGACGACAGCGGCGACCTGAAGACAGAACTCTTAGACGGGCTTTTAACCGAACGCACCCGCTTACTCTGTGTCGCACAGGCTACAAACGTTCTGGGAACAGTCAATCCCTTAGACATAATTGTCAAAAAAGCTCATGAAAAGGGCGTGTATGTGCTGGTTGACGGCGCTCAGGGAATACAGCATGTCAAAACCGATGTAACAGCTTCCGATTTTGACTTTTATGTTTTTTCGGGACATAAGATATACGCTCCCACAGGCATTGGAATATTATACGGTAAAGAACATTTGCTGGAACAGCTTCCTCCGTGGCAGGGCGGCGGCGATATGGTGAATCGTGTAAGTTTTGCCAAAACAACATATTCCGGCCTGCCTCTCAAATTCGAAGCGGGTACGTCGAATTATGTGGGGGCAACAGGACTTGGCGAAGCGCTGAATTACCTTATATCTACAGGTCTGGATCAAATACATTCGTACGAAAAGGAATTGACGAACTATGCCCTGGCAAGAATATCCTCGATACCGCAACTCACAGTGTACGGAACATCGGCGAATAAAGTTGGCATAGCCTCTTTCCTGGTCGAAGGGATTCATCATGCCGATATGGGCGAGATACTGGACAAAATGGGTATCGCAGTCAGGACGGGACGCATGTGCGCCGAGCCTGCGATTCATCATTTCGGCCTGACCGGACTTGTGCGCGCTTCATGGACGTTCTACAATACAAAACAGGAGATTGACAGTCTTTGCGAAGGTATCGAAAAAGCAAAAAAATTATTCTTTTAAATCAAAACATGATTTCCATAATTTACAAATCCGTCAATTGCGTCAAAAATAAACAGTATGAATAAATTTATTAAAATCCATCCGGCCGACAATGTAGTTGTCGCTGTTGAAACACTGTCTGCGGGAGAACAGCTGGAGGACAGCGGCAAAAATATTACTGTACTGAACGATATTCCGTCCGGGCATAAAATTGCCTTGCGGGATTTCGCACCGGGAGACAATATTATCAAATACGGATTGCCAATCGGTCATGCATCTAAGGTTATCAGGCAGGGTGATCTGGTTAACGAAAAAAATATAAAAACCGGTCTTGAGGGAATACTCGAATATTCATACAATCCAGCGCCTGTCCCTGTATTATATCCGGAAAAACAGCTGACATTTAAGGGCTATCGCCGGAAAAACGGAGATGTGGGCATACGGAACGAAATATGGATTGTCCCGACGGTGGGCTGCGTCAATGGAATCATAAACAGGCTGGCAGCGTCTTTACGCGAAGAAACCGCCTCTGCCGGTGTGGATGCTATTGTTGCATATCCGCACAATTACGGATGTTCCCAGTCGGGTGATGATCATGAAAATACACGCAAAATTTTACGCGATATGGTTCTTCATCCGAATGCCGGCGGGGTACTGGTTGTGGGTTTGGGCTGCGAAAACAATCAGCCGGACGCTTTTCGCGAACTTTTAGGCGATTATGACACCGACCGGATAAAATTTCTTGTCGCCCAGCAAGTGAAAGACGAACACGAAGAAGGGATGAAACTTCTTCGCGAAATATATTCTGCAGTTTCAAAAGACCGTCGTACTGATGTGCCGCTCGGCGAATTGAGAGCGGGTTTGAAATGTGGCGGCTCGGACGGATTTTCGGGTATTACGGCTAACCCTTTACTGGGGGTATTCTCCGATTTTCTTGTGTCGCAGGGCGGAACAACCGTTCTTACGGAAGCTCCGGAAATGTTCGGTGCGGAAACTCTTCTCATGGAAAGATGTCAAAACAGGGAAATATTCGAGAAGACAGTCTGTCTGATAAATGATTTCAAACAGTATTTCATGTCAAACAATCAGCCTGTATACGAAAATCCTTCACCCGGAAACAAAGCCGGCGGAATTTCAACACTGGAAGAAAAATCTCTCGGCTGTACTCAAAAGTCGGGATCATCGGCAATTAAAGATGTTCTGATGTATGGCGAAATGCTGAAAACAAAGGGGTTGAATCTGTTGAGCGCTCCCGGGAACGACCTTGTCGCAAGTACGGCTCTCGCTGCATCGGGCTGTCATATCGTGCTGTTTACAACGGGACGCGGCACTCCGTTCGGAACATTTGTCCCCACAGTGAAAATCTCGACCAACAGCTTACTTTTCAACAATAAACCCGGATGGATAGATTTCAATGCCGGCGCTTTACTCGAAGGAGAAAATATGAAAGATCTAAACGAACGGTTTATCCGGTTTGTGGTCGAAACAGCAAGCGGAAAACAGGTAAACAATGAAAAAAATAATTACAGGGAAACAGCGATTTTTAAAACAGGTATAACTCTGTGACTTTTTTCTGTTAAGAAATGCTGCGGGACAGTTTGTCCTGCGGTTTGTTTATTCGTTTGTGTTAAAAAAATATTATTTCTGCAACGTATTTCAATTTTTTTTCATCTTACACCTTACAGTAAAAATTGAAATATTTTATATGTATACTTTAATATCACATAACAATTCCATGAAGTTGGGGAAAAATTACCGGAAGCGGTCCTTTGTAAACTCCGGTATAATTTATAGAGAGAAAGATAAACAACGGGTGTGCAGATGCGAAAAAACGCTAAAATAATTTCATATATTAAACATGACTTAAAATTAATATGAAAATGTTTTATAAACTGATTACTCTTGTGGCAGGCTTCTTCATTTCTCTTTTCTCCCTTATATACGTGACGGAGGGTTATGGTTTGAAATGTTGGATTTTACTTATTGCCGGAATGGTTATCTTCCATTCAGGAACAAAAATGTCTAAATAGACAGCTACTTAACAGTTTTCTCCAATTCTGTAAACAGTTCATACTTTTATCCACAGATTTACACAGATACAGCGTAACTCACTAAATTGACAGCATTTCTTAAGTTGATGACATTGATTCACGGCCCGGGATGCCGGCGAAATCTCATCGCATGTTATTCATACTCCTGTTTTTTACTTTTTAACACGAAACGAGGATGTATAAGTTCCGGCTATACAGAGTATGGCGAATATTATAAATGTAATACGGAAGCTTTTCAGAAAATCTGCATGTAATTCGGGAGTTATCACCCTGTTTCCCATGGACATCGAAATTGCCATTGTTGCAATTCCCATACTGAAAGCCTGTCCTGTGAGGCGCATTGTTCCCATCGTGGCCGAGGCCTGTCCGTAATATTTCTTATTTACGGAACTCATTATCACGGTTGAATTTGGAGAAGAAAACAGTCCGAAACCAAAACCCAGCAGGAACATCAGTAAAACGATAAAAGCTATTGATGTACATGGCGAAACGAAAATCAGTCCCGACAGACCGGCGACAATAATTCCCATTCCTGCGGTTGCAAGTGTCGCCGGGTTCAGTCTGTCCGACAGACGGCCGGCATAAAACGAAACCACACACTGCACACAGGCCTGAACTATAAGTATTAAACCTGCATTTTGCGGAGTAAATCCACGGATATACTGCAAATATAAGCTCAGCATAAAAGCAACTGCCGAAGTACAGGCATAATTGATAAGCGCTGAAAGACATGATAATCCGAAAATCCTGTTTCCTGAAAAAATCCGGACATTAAAAATCGGCTGCTTATCCTTCAGTTCGTATAAAACGAAGACAATAAAACAGACCGATCCCGCTGCTATTGAAATAAATCCCGATATATCCGGCAATTTCGAAAAACCGAATATAAGTCCGAATAATCCCGCCGCATAGATTACGGAGCCAAAATAATCGAAATGTTCGCCCTTTGATTCTGTCCATTCCTGTCTGATTATCAACGCTGCAAATATCGCCACGATGATTCCCGACAGACCGGCAGTAAAGAAAAGGCTTTGCCATCCTGCATACTGAGTGAGCAATCCGCCCAAAAAAGGCCCCGATGCCAAAGCAAAATATACTACAGATGTATTTATTCCTATTGCTTTTCCCCTGTGTTCCGGCGGAAATACCGACACGAGAATTGCCATGCTTGTCCCGAACATCATTGCGCAGCCCGAACCCGACAGCGCTCTCAACACAATCAGCATTGTTCCCGAAGACGACAGTCCGCATAAAAACGTAGAGATCCCGAATACGGCAAGTCCAAATATAAAAACTTTTTTACGTCCGAATAAATCGGCGGCGCGTGCAAAAGGCACTTGAAAAATTGCGGCAGCAATGAGATAAATCGTTGCAATCCAACTTTGAGACACTGCTCCCATCGAAAATGATTTTCCTATCTGAGGCAAAGATAAGTTTATCGCAGACCCCATAAACGGGACAAGAAAAGACGCTAAACAAAGAATCAAAAGAGCCGGACCTGTATCTGTCTGTTTCTGTTTCATAATTAATTTGTATCAACAAGATAAAACGGCACAAAATTACGTTTTTCCACATAATCCGGAAAAAATCGCAAAATATGTCCCGAACGACCGGCAAAACCGAAGGTCGACATTGAAAACCCTAACAGGGTTAGAAAGGGTTGGAAACCCTGTTAGGGTTCCCGGAAAAAAGCAGAACAAATTCTGTCAAAACTCTCCGAAGCAGAACAGCGATCCTTTTGCGGTGAGGACATAGAACCGGCCTTCGACGGCGGCGGGACATGCGACAATCTGTTCGCCGGTATCGTATTCGTGGAGAAGTGTTCCGCTGTTGGCGTCGAGCAGGGAGACGATACCGTTTTTCGAGCAGGATATGACCCTGTCGCGGCAGACGACCGGCGAGCTTTC
>JAISPE010000363.1 GCA_031275145.1 Prevotellaceae bacterium
ACTCCCGTTGTGCCCAAGACCCAGCGCGAAGTAACCGTAAGCCATGAGATGGACTGGGTACGTGCATGCAAGGAAAGTCCCGAAAGCCGCGTAAAAACAGCTTCCGATTTCAGCGAAGCCGGTCCTTTCAACGAAATGGTAGTGATGGGAGTGCTTGCCGTAAGACTTCAGGCTTTGAACAAAGAGCTGGAATGGGACGGCACTAACATGCAGTTTACCAATATTAAGGATGAAGATGAATTTAGTCTGGTTTTGTCCGATGACTTCAAAATCGTAAACGGTCACCCGACATTCAACAAACCGTCAACAAAAATTCATGCGAAAACTTTTGCTCAGGAATTGATAAAGCATACTTATCATAATGGTTACAGCCTGCCTGACATGCCGGTATGAGAATTGCAGATGTAGAAACAATAACTTTCCGACGGTTTTTTCCGTCGGAAAGTTTTCCTTAACATGATTTAATAAATAAATATTTAAAAACTTTTTTAACGCATTATTTCGCTCAGTCTGTTTTTGATTTTTTTCTCCACTTATTCAAAACTTTATTCTCCTGTGAATAATCCATTGCTTTCTTTTTCCAGTCTGTCATTTGAGTGTCTTTTTTGGTGCAAAGATAAACAAATTTTTGGAACGCAAATTTTTTCGATTTTTTAACATTTTTACACCCCACCCTACGGGATTTTGGGAAGGCGGGGACATGTTTTCTACCGACATGTCATTCCTGCGGAATTTTTTGTCGTACACCCGGTTCCCTAAGCAGCGGCGGTCATGATGAAGGAAGTTTTGCCGCATACGTATGAAAATTTTGCCGCGTACGTATGAAAATTTTGCCGCGGACGTATGGAAATTTGTCATCAAGCAGCGGGATGTCCGTCCCGGTTTGTCGGGACGTGTTCAAACATTAAACCGGTACAAAAATTGCGGTATTTACTGTTTCCTTTTGGAAAATAACTGGCGATAATTCGCGGACAAAAAATATTTTTTGTCTGACTTTAGAATTTTTGATTAATTTTGCCGCCCGAAATATTATTAAAATTCCGATGACACAAGAAGAACTTTTTAAAAAATTGATAGCGCACTGTAAGGAATACGGATACATTTTTCCTTCAAGCGAAATATATGACGGTCTTGGCGCTGTTTACGATTACGGACAGAACGGGGTAGAGTTGAAAAACAATATCAAGCGTTACTGGTGGGAGGCGATGGTGAAGTTGCACGAAAACATTGTCGGCATTGATTCTGCAATTTTTATGCATCCGAAAATCTGGGAAGCGTCGGGACATGTCGGGGCTTTTAACGACCCTCTTATCGACAACAAAGATTCGAAAAAACGTTACAGAGCAGATGTCCTGATAGAAGAATACATTGCAAAACAGGAAGAAAAAGCGGAAAAAGAAGTCGCAAAAGGAAGGAAAAAATTTGGCGATACTTTTGACGAAACACAGTTCCGCGCGACTAATCCCAATGTCCTCCGTATTGCGGGGAAAGTCGAAGAAGTTAAAAACAGAATGAAAGCCGCTCTAAATTCCGGCGATTTGAATCAGTTAAGAGACATTATAATAGACTGCGAAATCGTCTGTCCCGTATCCGGAACGCGAAACTGGACGGAAGTACGGCAGTTCAATCTGATGTTTTCGACACAAATGGGGTCGGTGAGCAGCGACACAAACCTGATATATCTGCGTCCCGAAACGGCTCAGGGAATATTTGTCAACTTCCTCAATGTCCAGAAAACCGGACGAATGAAAATACCTTTCGGCATAGCTCAAATCGGCAAGGCATTCAGGAATGAAATCGTTGCACGACAGTTTATATTCCGCATGCGTGAATTTGAACAGATGGAAATGCAGTTTTTTGTCCGTCCGGGCGAAGAAATGAAGTGGTACGAATACTGGAAAAATGCCCGTATGGAATGGCACCGGTCACTGGGGTTTGGAAACGGCAGATACCGGTTCCACGACCACGATAAACTTGCTCACTATGCAAACGCCGCTACCGACGTCGAATTTAATTTCCCGTTCGGATTCAAGGAAGTGGAGGGAATACATTCGAGAACGGATTTCGATTTGGGCAATCACCAGAAGTTTTCGGGTAAAAAGATACAGTATTTCGATCCCGACACCGGCGAAAGTTATGTCCCTTACGTTATCGAAACTTCGATAGGCGTAGACCGTACGGTCTTGATGGTGCTTTCGGCTGCATACGCAGAAGAAACCGTCTCCAAGGATAACGGCGAAACCGACGAAAGAGTTGTACTCCGTATTCCTCCGATACTTGCTCCTGTGAAAGTTGCAGTATTGCCTCTGGTAAAAAAAGACGGTCTCCCCGAAAAGGCAAGGGAAATAATGAATACTCTGAAATTTGAATATAACAGCCAGTACGACGAAAAAGACACTATCGGCAAACGTTACCGCCGGCAGGACGCTATCGGTACGCCTTTCTGCATAACCGTAGACAATCAAACACTCGCAGACGATACCGTCACAATACGTTATCGCGATACGATGGAGCAGGAACGCATCCCCGTGGATTCAATCCTGTCCGTTCTGGATAAATTAGTAAACATAAAATACCTCTTACGGAATTTAGAATAAAAACGCAAATGAATTTGAATAAATTGAAGATTATTTTCAAGCTGTTATCCACTACAGTTATCCTGTTTTCAACTACGTACGGCTGTGCTCAACGGTATGAGGGCAGATATGACAATGTAGATGTATCCCTGAACAAGTACCGGAAATTACTCCATATTATAAGTACCTGCTATATAGATACCGTAAACCAGCAGCAAATCATTGACAACGCCATAATCGGCACATTGAAAACGCTTGATCCGCATTCGTATTACATTTCCAAAGAGGAATATAAAGCAATGTCGGAGCCTCTGGAAGGAAATTTCGAGGGAATAGGCATAGAATTTAATATTCTGAAAGATACTTTGATCGTTGTATCTCCGCTGTCGGGAGGTCCTTCGGAAAAGGTGGGCCTGAAGAGCGGAGACCGGATAATCAGCGTGGACGGTAAAAGCATTACCAATATCAATCTCACAATCATAAAAGTTCATTCCCTGCTCAGAGGCCCCAAAGGAAGCACGATCAGAGTAACCGTAAAACGCGGCACGTCTGTCATGGATTTCGACATAGTGCGCGACAGGATTCCAATCAACAGTCTTGACGCCGCTTACGAAATCAAACCGGGAATGGCATACCTCAAATTAAGCCGGTTTGCGAAAAATTCGATGGACGAAATCGAAGAAGCTTTTGCCAAATTCGAGAATCCCAAATCACTGATTCTGGATTTAAGAGGTAATGGCGGAGGATTTATGAACATTGCAAGCGCTCTGGCCGACCAGTTTTTCGGCGAAGGAAAACTTCTCGTATATACCGAAAGCAGAGCCTTTCCCGTTCAAAAAGAAATATCTACCAGTTACGGTAATTTCAAAACCGGAAATCTCACGGTTCTTATCGACGAGGCTTCGGCTTCGGCAAGCGAAATCGTTTCCGGCGCAATTCAGGATCAGGACAGAGGTATTATTATCGGAAGACGTTCGTTCGGGAAAGGGCTTGTACAGAGCGAATTTCCCATGGGCGACGGCTCTGCCATACGTCTGACCATAGCGCGATACCTTACTCCTTCCGGTCGCGCAATTCAGTCGCCATACGAGAAAGGTAAGGCGGAACAGTATTACAAAAACCTCAGCAACAGAATGTCGGCCGAAGCTTTTAGCGCCGACAGTATAGTATTCCCCGATTCATTGAAGTACAACACTCTGGTGAACAAACGTGTCGTATACGGCGGCGGCGGAATTATGCCCGATATCTACGTTCCCCTGGATACATCAATGTATTCGAAATATATAGGCGAATTAAACAGGAAAAATATTATTTTTCAGTTTATTTCAACTTATATCGATAAAAATAGGAAATCGCTGCAGGGAAAATATAAAACGTTCACAACGTTCAAACAGTCCTTTACTGTAACCGATAATCTGTTTGACGAGATGGTGGCTTATGGCGAAAAAGAGGGCCTGCCGGCAGATAAGGAAGGAATAAAAATATCGGGCAACTACATTAAACAGTATATGAAAGCGCTCATTGCCCGCCATTTGTTCGATTATTCCGCATATTTCAGGATAATGAACGAAGGCGACCGCACTTACGAAAAAGCAATCGAAGTTCTGGATAACTGGGATAGATACAGAAAAGAATGTCTTAAAGAAGAGTGACAAATTATGTACGCGCCTTCGCTCGGCGCAGCAGCCGCGTACAGTAAGTTTCCGTCAAGGGGGACGGCGCTTTATTTAGCCGTATGCTTTAGCTGGGTCGCGACCGGGATGACATGTCTGTCTTCGTTTAAGCTGTTGAAAATCTTCCGATACCGACATGTCATCCCTACGGGATTTTTGATTACGGAATTTGAAATGATGAACAGTTTTGTCGTATCACATTTGTGATGGTTGCAGATTTTTATATTCCGGCAGCATTACCTGCATCGCAGCAAGAGTTTAATACCGTAAAAAAGAAACAGAATTATTCCTCGCGCGGTGTAGTTTTGTGATATGGGATTGCGGGTCAAGCCCGCAATGACGACAGTCCAGACAGGGCACACTATGGCTTAACATCGGCGACACCTACGTCAATCCTATATCACAAATTTAGACCGTTGGATGTATAACAGATCTGTAAATTTTGCAAATTCTGTTAATTCTGTCAAAAAAAACAAAAAACAGTCAAGTTTATTCGATTGTCCACGTAGAGCCGCTGTGCAGCAGATCGTCGACGCTTAAACATGAAGGATGCTGGCGGCTTCGTTCTATCTGTTCGCGCACATTGTCGTCGTATGTCGAATCCTTGACCGCCCT
>JAISPE010000412.1 GCA_031275145.1 Prevotellaceae bacterium
ATTTTTTCAAGAACAGAGTTTCCGGTCACGAGTTCCAGACTTGCACAGGCTACCGCACAGGCTAAAGGGTTGCCCATAAACGTCGGTCCGTGCATGAATACATAAGGACTTGCAGAGGATATTGTTTCGGCAACATGAGCAGTTGTTAGAGTTGCCGCGAGGGTCATATATCCGCCTGTCAAAGCTTTGCCCACGCACATAATGTCCGGAGTGACCGATGCTCTTTCGCAGGCAAACATCGTTCCCGCACGTCCGAAGCCGGTAGCTATCTCGTCGGCAATGAGGAGGATATCGTACTGGGAGCATAACTGTCTCAGGCGTTTCAGAAAATCCGGATGATAGAAACGCATTCCGCCTGCACCCTGCACAACCGGCTCGATTATAAACGCCGCTATCTCGTTATGATGTTCGACAATAATATTTTCCGCACTGCGAATATCCTTTTCGTCCCATACTTCGCCGAAAGGAATCTCCGGACTGTCGGCAAAAAACTGTACCGGCAGGCAGTTGCTGAAAATGGAATGCATTCCGGTTACGGGATCGCAAACCGACATGGCGTTCCATGTATCGCCGTGATATCCCGAACGTACTGTTGCAAACTTGTATTTGCCGGATTTTCCCAGTGCATGAAAATACTGTAAAGCCATTTTCATCGACACTTCTACGGCAACCGAACCGGAATCGCAAAAAAACACGTGCCGGATATCTCGGGGAGTCATCCCGACAAGTTTTTGAGCAAGCTTGATTGCCGGCTCGTGCGTCAGTCCTCCGAACATGACATGACTCATTTTTTCCTGCTGTTTCCCGAGCGCTTCGTTCAGGTACGGATGATTATATCCGTGAATGGCAGCCCACCACGATGACATCCCGTCGATAATCCGTTTACCGCCGGCCAGATTGAGATATACGCCTTCTGCCGATTCGACCATAAAACAGGGCAGAGGCGAAACAGCCGATGTATAGGGATGCCAGATGTGTTCCCTGTCAAACTTCAGCAAAGTATCAAGTTCATTATAATCCATGAGGATGTACGGTATAAACGCGGAATTACGGAATATCAGGGCTTATATTTTGCCTGTTCGAGTATCTTATGATAGTCGTCATTATCCATCAATTCGCGGAGAGTTGTTTGAGGACTGTTTTTCATATATTTTGTTATTATGTTATATCCAATCCAGTTACATGCTCTTCCGGGCGATTCGGATGTGAAATCGGGAGTATATGGAGCAAGGTCTGTGAATTTCTTTACCGTAAACGGTGTTGTAGAAAACAGCAGTTTGTTTTCAACAAGAGTTATCCACATAGTCTGTTCGTTATTCTCGCACCAGCGGATCTGTTCCGCCGTAAACCCGAATATAACAGTGTCGGCCTCGTCGGGCAAAATCTTTTTTGCAGCATAGAAAATTTTTCCCTCATACAACATTTTTGAAATTAAGTCATTGTTTTTCCCTGTGTTCAGTTTCCATTCGCTGCCTGTCCATGCTTCGATACAGTCGGAAACGATTTTCTCCGGATACATGTTCCGCACTATATATCTGTGAAACTGCAACTGTCTGTAAAAGTCATAATTTGCGCCCAGATATTTGTCCAATCCTATGCCAAGCACACTGTCCGTCAGTATAAGTGACTGGTTGAATCCCGAAATGTATGTGCAAACCTCCGGAATATGTTTGTCGGGAAAATAGTAACGGTAATATTTGAATGCGGTAATGAGTTTGTTTCTGAGTTCCTTTAAATCGGGAAACTGTTTTTCGACGTCTATGCGTGCGATTTTTACAGCGCTGTCGTTTTTGAACATTTCAAGATATTCGAGAAACGAACTGTCTCTGTAATTTCCTATATCCAGAATGCCTTCGGTATAATAATCAAAAAACATACCGTATCTCTCATGCAGACTGTCGGGAGCGAGGTTAAAAATATCCCTGTCCAGACGCTGTATTTCCATGCTGATACTGATATCCGAAATATCGGGTTTCCCGTCACTGCACGAAATCAGCAGGCATGTCACACACGAAACGATGATACTGAACTTTCTCATACCGATTAAATCTGATTAAATCTGTCCTGTCAACCCGTTCGAGCTGTCGGCAAGTATTTTTTTACCTTTTTCAATTGCTTCGTCTATCGTTCCCACCTGATTGAAGGCCGATTCGGGATATTCATCGACCTCTCCGTCGAGAATCATCTTAAAACCTCTGATCGTTTCTTCTATCGACACCATCACGCCCGGTATTCCGGTAAAAGCTTCGGCCATGTGGAAAGGTTGAGAGAGAAATCGCTGTATCCTTCTCGCTCTCAATATTGCGGACTTGTCGGATTCCGACAGTTCTTCCATTCCAAGTATGGCGATGATATCCTGCAATTCTTTATATTTCTGTAATATTTGAATCACTTTTTGAGCCGTATCGTAATGTTCTTCACCGACAATCAGCGAATCAAGGATTCTGGACGACGACTCCAGAGGATCAACCGCAGGATAAATTCCAAGTTCGGATACTTTTCTGCTCAAAACGGTTGTAGCGTCCAGATGCGCGAAAGTCGTTGCGGGAGCAGGGTCGGTGAGGTCGTCCGCAGGGACATACACCGCCTGCACCGAAGTAATGGAACCGTATTTTGTCGAAGCAATACGCTCCTGCATCAGACCCATTTCCGTTGCCAGCGTCGGCTGATATCCTACCGCAGACGGCATCCGGCCCAGCAGAGCGGAAACTTCTGCTCCGGCCTGCGTGAAACGGAAAATGTTGTCGATAAAAAACAGGATATCTTTTCCTCTGCCGGTTTCGTCGATTCCTTCGTCTCTGAAAGCTTCGGCGACGGTCAGACCCGAAAGTGCGACGGAAGCGCGCGCTCCGGGAGGCTCGTTCATCTGTCCGAAAATGAGAGTTGTCTGCGATTTTTTCAATTCCTCGTAATCCACAAGAGAGAGATCCCAGTTTCCCTTCTCCATTTCTTCCTTGAATTTATCGCCGTAACATATTATGTTCGACTCAATCATCTCCCTGAGGAGGTCGTTTCCCTCGCGTGTCCTTTCGCCTACACCCGTAAATACTGAATAGCCCTTGTATCCTTTGGCGATGTTGTTTATCAGCTCCATGATAAGCACTGTCTTGCCTACTCCCGCGCCGCCGAACAGGCCTATCTTCCCGCCTTTCTGGTATGGAGCAAGCAAATCAATCACTTTGATGCCGGTAAAAAGAATTTCCTTGTCGGTAGACAGATCTTCAAACTTTGGAGGATCGCGATGTATCGGATAAGCTCCCTGTTTCGAGATAATTTTCAGGTCGTCTACCGGTTTTCCGACCACATTCAACAGACGGCCTTTCACCTGTTCGCCGACGGGCATGGTTATCGGAGAACCTAAGGCTTTGACTTCCATGCCGCGATACAGCCCTTCGGTTGCGTCGAGCGCAATTGTCCTGACAGTGTTTTCCCCGATATGCTGCTGACATTCCAGTATAAGCGAGGGAGCGTTTTCCCGTACAATTTTTAACGCATCGTGAATACGCGGAAGTTCCGATATCCCGTCAAAAATTACGTCGACAACAGGTCCTATGACCTGGGTTATATGTCCTATTTGTCTTGTTACTTCATTCATTTATATATGCATTACTTTCCCGTATCAGGGTATAATTAACGGGCAAAAATAGTAAAAATATATCAAACAGTTGTAATTAG
>JAISPE010000074.1 GCA_031275145.1 Prevotellaceae bacterium
AGACGGTCTGCGTCGGTGAGTTTCCCGACCGCCACCTCGCGAACATCTTTATCGCTGTCATTTTTCGCTATATCGGCAAGTAAATACCGGTACGCACCGCCGAGTTTCCCGACCGCCGCCGCGCGAACACCTGCATAGCTGTCATTTTTCGCTATATCGCCAAGTAAAAGCCAGTCTGCATCGCCGAGCTTCCTGACCGCCGCCGCGCGAACATTACTGTTCTTTGCCTCTTTTGCTACCTGCGCCAGTTTCTTTTGGCCGGTAATCTTTTCAACAGCGCGAAGCGCTGTTTTTTCGTTTTCGCTATTCCAGGCGGGTGAAAATAATTTCAAATTTTATACATGTTTAATATAAAAAATAATTAATATTATACTCATTAAATCGCCGGCATCCGGTTCGGTTCAATGAGGTAATGAGGTTGGTTTGTGTGTGTTTTCTCATTGTTACTGAGGTTGTTCTGTTATTTTGTATTAGGTGGAAATGAGGTTTTGGAAGGGCAAAATCCTGATGACAAAGGGTCGGGAAAAAGCTTGCTGTAAGGATACCCTTATTTCCCAAACGCCCCCTTAGTAGTAGCGGTTCAGACAATGATCTCCTGACATGACAGTCTGAAATCCCGTTGGAAGTATTTGGAAGTATAACAGATTTGTAAATTCTGAAAATTATGTTAATTGACTTCGTCGAACTAAAGTTTGGCTACGCCGATTTAAAAATTCTGTCAAAAAAAAGGGATTCTGTCAAAAAAGGGATTCTGTCACAGCAGCGGGGTTAGCAGTCTTGCAATTCCTTCTTCGGCATGGTTATACCACGGGCGGTTTTCCCATTTTTCGGGGTTTACGGGTTTGCTGTTGTTTTGGATATCTATCTGGAAAGATTTTTCCAGCAGTCTGGTTATCCCGTCGTCGTAAATAATTGCCATCACTTCGAAATTGTGTTCAAAACTGCGCATGTCGATATTTGCCGAGCCTACCGCCGATATATGTCCGTCGGCCGTAATGAATTTGGAATGATTAAATCCCTTACTGTAAAGATATACCTTCACTCCGGCCTCCATAAGTTCGCCGAGATACGATAAAGTACTCCAGTAAACGAGATGCGAATCGTTCTTTTCGGGCAGCATCAAGCGTACATCTACCCCGCTTAACGAGGCTGTTTTAATTGCAGTCAGCACGCCTTCGTTTGGAGTAAAGTATGGAGTTGAAATATAGATATGCCGTTTTGCGCTGTTGATAATCGAAAAATAAGCCTGCATGATACTTGCCCAGTCGCTGTCGGGCCCCGAAGTGACTATCTGTATCAGAATCCGGCTGTCTACGGTGTTGTCGGGAAAGTACAGCCTGTGTTTTCTCAGCAGAATTTCTTTGGATACAAAGTACCAGTCCACCATGAAGATTGCCTGAAGCGACTGTACCGATTCGCCCTCCAGCTTAATATGAGTATCTGCCCAGTATCCGAAAGATCCGCCGGAGATATACCTGTCGGCGATATTTATCCCGCCCATGAAAGCGACTTTACCGTCAACGACAAGGATTTTGCGGTGATTCCGGTAATTCAGTTTGCTCGAAAGAAACGGGAAACGTACTTTCATAAACGGTTTTATCTTTCCTCCGGCCGCGCGAATCGCCCTTATATATCTTCCGGAAAGTCCCCAGCTGCCTACATCGTCGTATATTACACGCACATTGACTCCTTCCCTGGCTTTACGTATCAGGATTTCCTTTATTTCGTTGCCTATTCTGTCGTCTTCGATTATGTAAAACTCCATGTGAATATGGTCTTTGGCCGACAGCAGGGCTTTCTTGACCGCCTTAAAAGTTTCCTCGCCGGTATGATACATCTCTATCGAGTTGATTTCGGTAATGATTGCCTTACTGTTATTCAGCAGCAGCGTCATGATGTTCTTGAAACCGGTTTTCTCGGGATAGTCTTCAAATATTTCGCTTTTACGCAGCATCAGAACCTGCTGCCGTGTCAGGCGGTCGAGATATTTCAGGTCTTTCAGCGCCTTACGGCTGAATATTTTTGTCTTGCGATAATTCTGTCCGAAGAATATATACAGAATAAGGCCTGCGACAGGCAGAAAATAAAGCACTACGATCCACATCATTGTACGTATGGGATCACGTTTGGTATGATTGCGTATCACCACGACGGAAATGATAATCACCGTCACATAATGCGCGATCATGAATATTTGCCACATGCTGCCGTTTACGTAATTTATCATAACAGGTTTAAATAACTCAGAACAAAAATAATGGCCATGAATAACAGGGCAAATAAAACATAATGCTGGATTTTTCCGGTCTGGAATATTGCAAACTTCGACAGTTTACCGTTAATTTCCCTTAAAAATTTATCTGTCAAACGTTTTTTCAGCACGGACTGCCCGGCGACATATTTGCGTTTGACGGGAAACAGGTCGTTTTCTCCGATAGCTTCCATCCGTGCTTCGGCGTTTTTCGAGGGGATTAACAGTTTTTCCAGACTGTTTGAAAACGAGGAAGCCGTATATTGCAGTTTCGGAGTTGGAGAAGTGTATCCGCAACCCCATGTCGGCGCGTGAGTGACAGTTCTTTTCGACAGGATACGCTTCCGCAGCAACCATACGGCAACAGTCAAAATCACAAAAGACGCCGAAACGGTACAAACATTGCGCAGCGAAGATATTACAAGATAATATACAGCGTTCTCCATATAAAATACATCTTTTATGATGCCGGAAATCAGGTCTAAAATCACAAACGGGAAAAATGCTACGGCCAGTATCACTGCAAAAGGCAGTAATAACGGTAAAATCATGGATTTATGCTCTCCTTCGCCGGCATGTTCCGGATTTCGACTGTTTCCAAGAAACGAAATGCCGAAGGCTTTGGTAAACGCAATTATCGACATCCCGCCCGCCAAAACCAGAAACAGCACGACGAATAGAAGCAGAAATGCTTTTTCCGGCTCAATATGCCCCAATAACGGGAATATACCGCTGTACAGAATAAACTCCGAAACAAATCCGTTTAAGGGAGGCAATGCACAGATCGCAATTGATCCGGCAAGGAAAAACACTGCCGTATAAGGCATTGTACGCATCGCTCCTCCCATCCTGTCCATGATTTGAGTATGCGTGGATTTGCACAGAGCGCCGGCGCTGAAAAACAGCATGGATTTGAACATCGAATGATTGAAGACATGCAGCAGTGCACTTGCATATCCGGCAAAAGCCAAAACCGGCTCGTTCCAGTATGCGCCCATTATTCCTGTCCCGATACCGAGTCCTGCTATCCCGATGTTTTCGATGCTCGAATATGCAAGCAGTTTCTTGATATCTCTCTGTAGGCATGCCTTGAATATGCCGTAAACAGCTGTTATTCCGGATACGGACAAAATAATTAATGCGATGATAAACAGGTCGTACTGTAAACAGCTTACGATTCTCAACAGTCCGTAAATACCCATTTTTATGACCGCGCCCGACATGAATCCGCTCACATTGCCCGAAGCCGAAGGATGTACTTCCGGAAGCCATGTGTGAAGAGGAAAAAATCCCGCTTTTATACCGAACCCGATGAAGAAAAGTATAAACAGCGGATAGTTTCTGTTTTGCGTAAAATAATCGGCTACGGCGTCAAACCCGCTTAAATCGCTGCTGTTCTCCGCAATCGAAAACGCCGCCAAAAGAACAAACAGACAGACATGCATCTGTACAAGATAGCTGACCGCAACTTTCAGCTTTTCCTTTTTTTCTCCCTCGAAAATGACAAGAATAAATGTCGCTCCCGTCATCATCTCCCAAAACAGCAGAAACGTCATCGTGTCGCTAAACAGTATGACACCCAGCATTGAACAGTATAGCCAGAGATATGCCGCATAATGCAAAGACAGTTCCGTTGCAGTTTTCTTTTCTCCGTATGATTTCAGATACTCTTTCGAATACCAGAATGCTGTCAAAGAGACGATATTCAGGATGATTATAAACAGTGCAGACAATTTGTCCACATAAAATACCGGATTCAAAAAACCCGTCGAATACCGTATTTTGTAACCTTCATACAAAAAAAGATTTTCATACAGCAATCCAAAGGAACTTATAATGCCTGAAACCAGCAGTATCAATGCAACCGTTCCCATGTTCCGTTTCGGGATAAAAAATATCAGCGTCGCCAGCAACGGCAGTATGAAAAATATATAAACAGGATTCATAAAATAACTGATTAAATGATTGTTTGCCGATTCGTCATGTCCGTATTTTTATTCAATCTCATATCTACTAATTTTATTATTTAACACCGCAAAATTAGTGAAAAATCATTATCCGAAATGAGACGGTTGATAA
>JAISPE010000416.1 GCA_031275145.1 Prevotellaceae bacterium
AATGAAAAGTCTGGTATCGATAAATGATCTGTCTAAATTGGAAATACTGCAAATTCTGGATATGGCCTCGTCGTTTGAAGCCGAACCAAACCGGAAACTTGCAGAAAACAAAGTCATCGCAAGTATTTTTTTTGAGCCTTCGACACGTACCCGCCTGAGTTTTGAAACCGCAGTCAATCGTTTGGGCGCAAGAGTTATAGGATTTTCGGAAGTATCGAACACAAGTCTTTCGAAAGGAGAGACGCTGAAAGATACCGTCAAAATGATTTCCAACTATACGGATATGATCGTCATGCGGCATCCGCTTGAAGGGAGTGTCAGGTATGCAAGCGAAATCTCCAAAGTGCCGGTCATCAATGCCGGCGACGGCTCGAATCAGCATCCCACTCAAACACTGCTGGATTTATATTCAATCAGAAAGACGCAGGGACGCTTGGACGATTTGCACATCACGATGGTTGGCGACCTGAAATATGGCCGTACCGTTCACTCGTTACTGATGGCCATGTCGCATTTCAATCCGACATTCAGGTTTATCGCTCCGAAAGAGCTCGCCATGCCCGACGAATATAAAAAATATCTCAAACAGAAAAATATCTGTTTCGAGGAGCGTCGCGATTTAGCGGAAAACATTATAGATACGGATATTGTATACATGACAAGAGTTCAGAAAGAACGTTTCTCCGAGCCGGTGGAATACGAAAGACTGAAAAACACATATATCCTGAGAAATTATATGCTGGAAAAAACAAAGCCGAACACGAAAGTATTGCATCCTTTGCCGCGTGTGGGTGAAATATCCGAAGATGTGGACAGTAACCCTAAAGCATACTATTTCGAGCAGGCTAAAAACGGAGTTTATGCACGTATGGCGGCAATTTGCTATCTCTTAGGCATCAGCAATATCTAATCTTATGATTCTGCTCTATTTCCTTTGCGCTTTTGTGATTGCCGGGCTGATATTCCGGGCGACATCGCAGAAAAGAATGTTCGATTTGACTTTCGGATTTCTTGTTATACAGGCGCTGTTTCTGCTGTACACTGTCCTGAAAAAAGATACCTCCGAAGCAGGTATTTTCAGGTATGACAGTCTGGGAATCCTCTTTTTCGGCGTTTTAGTTTTAATTTCGTTTGCAGTGTTCCATCACAGCAGGAAATATCTTGACAGGGAAGATTTGAAACAGACCGGACAGTATAACATGGCGTTTGTGTCGTTATGCGCTTCGATTACGGGATCTTATTTCTCGAACAATGTCACTGCGACATGGGTGCTGATAGAAGCAACGACTCTGGGCTCGGCTTTGCTGATATATCACCGGCGAACGGAAAGATCGCTGGAAGCTGCATGGAAATACGTGTTTGTATGTTCGATAGGTATTCTGATTGCCTATCTCGGCATACTGTTTTTAAGTATAGTATTGAAAAATCAGCACGGCAACATGTCGTTCGACAGTCTGGCCGAAGCGATTCCGACAGCTAATCCTCTGTATCTGAAACTTGCGTTTGTACTGGTATTGACGGGTTACAGCTGCAAAATGGAATATTTTCCGCTTTATCCGATTGGCATTGACGCCAATCATGTCACTCCGACGCCCATGAGCGCTTTTTTTTCTACGGCAATGGTCAATCTGGGTTTTGTTTCGATATTCAGGATATACAAACTGCTGTTCGACTCGCCGGTTTTCCCGTGGGCGCAGAATGTGATGTTTGTTGCCGGTTTTATCAGCCTGTTTGTTGCCGCGGTATATATCGCTCAGGTAAAACACTGTAAAAGACTTCTTGCCTATTCTACCGTAGAAAACACGGGTATTGCCCTGCTGATACTTTCTACGGGTGCAGCCGGTATACGTTATGCTGTTTTCCACGTTCTTATGCATTCTCTGGTGAAATCGACCGCTTTCATGCGCCTGTCCGTGATCGGAAAAGTTTATGGAAGCTACAGACTGGAAAATATCGGAGGATACCGTAAGATATCGCCGAAAGGCTCGCTTATCCTGATCCTGTGCCTCTTGGGACTGACGGCTATCCCTCCGTCGGCGCTGTTCATCTCGGAAATGTATGTCTTTGCTACATTGAGCAACAACGTAATCACACTGATTTTACTGATACTTCTAATCTGTATAATACTCTATTTTCTTTGCAGCAAACTGCTTAAAACAGTATATGGCGAAAAACCGGAAAATATCATATCCGCAGACGCGGAAGATAATTTGACTTTATGGATTCAATTTGCTTTACTTGCGATTTTCTTCTTCTTCGGAATATATCAGCCTCAATGGTTTATGGAGATGATACACGAATGCGCCCTGTAATTATACTGTCTGATTTTTTTCGCCTGCGCAGGAATACCGCAATTATTTTATTTTTTTACCACAAAGACACAATGGGCACAAAGATTACACAAAGAGCTTTGTGTAATCTTTGTGCCCATTGTGTCTTTGTGGTAAAAAAATAAGCGTCATCAAACCTTTTCAGTTGCGGTACGAAACGGCTATTTGCAATGACGACCCGTCACGGATTGCTTCGTCGCCACACTTTTCGACAGGCGTCATTATCCGTTCTGTTTCGCACAGGTATGTTTTTGTCGCTGTCATTTCAAAATAATTGCCCGGACTGTTCTTTAGCAAAATCTAAAATTTATTGATTTGTAATTTCATTTTGAATTTTCCTGCTTAACGAATTAAATACTAATCCGTATGAAACATCCAGCATCTGTTTCAAAACCGTTTCGGGAACGTCTCCGTTTAAGCGTACGGAGCTCCAGTGCGTTTTGTTCAGATAGTATCCCGGAACAATGTCGCTGTATTTTTCGCGTAATTCCTCGCCCTGTTCCGGCGTATGCTTGACGGAGATAATCGCGTTGCCTTCGCCGTCGTTGCCAACCAGAGCAAACATCTTGCCGCGAACCGAATAGCGAATGGCGTCCCATTCCTGTTTGTAATCTTCTTCCGCGCCTTTTTTTGACAGACAGTGTGCCTGTAT
>JAISPE010000004.1 GCA_031275145.1 Prevotellaceae bacterium
ATACGTTTATATTCCTGCTTTTCTTCGTCGGTAAGATTTTCGTACAGTAAAGTTTCACGCACCCTGTCAAGTCCCTTTGCTGTAAATTCATCCTTAATACTGTTGTGTTTAAAGAAATATATCCATTCGTCAAACTTATCTCTGATTTTGTCGTCGAACTGTTTTATTTTAAGGATGTAATATTCGGGATATATTTCTGCGGGAATCTTTTTACCGTATTTTCGGGATTGCAGGACAGACAGTTGAAGTTCGTCGTCGTCGCTGTGCAAACCTCTGAAATACGTTCTGCCGTGATACACGTAATCCCTGCCCTGTCCCAAATCGAAATAAACGATGTTGATCGATATTACTTTCGGTAACACATCATAATTCTGTCCCTCTTTAATGCGTTCGGTCAGTATCTTGCCCGTTCCGTACAGCATCCGGTGAAAATAATCTATCTCGGCGTTAAACTGAAGTTCTACCGACAGAATTTCGCCCTTTTCGTCTTCTATCATAATATCCACCCTGTTGTACCTGTCGGTCGGAACTTCCTTGTTGCTTTCGCTTTCAATGATATTCTTAACCTTTACACCGTATCCGAACAGCTCGCTCAGAAATCCTTCCAGCACATCGTAGTTGGCCTTGTCGCGCAACAGACGCTTTAATGCGTAATCAAATGAAATAAGTACTCTTGACATATCCTGTATTTTTATTTATCAAAATCAGACTACAAAAATAAATCATTTTTTGGAAACTGAAAAATTTTACATTATCTCTGTTCCCGTTTTTCCATGATATAGTCATTCATGTAAAATCCGTGTCCTATATGCAAATCCCGCTGTGAGACAATTTCAAATCCAAGATGTTCGTAAAAACAGCGCGATTTGTTATCTCTGTTAACATTCAGTCTGATACTGTTCAGGGAATGTGTTGCCGCAAATTCTCTTGCCCTGTCTATCAGCATAGCGCCAAAGCCTTTGCCCTGCTCCGACGGCAAAACATATATCTTTTCGAGATAGAGGATTGTATTTTCGACAATGTGTACGGAAATATATCCTTTAGGAATACTGTCTTCAAACAGAATGAAATAATTGTGTTTCTTTTCCGTCATCTGCGTTTTTATCGAATCCGGCGAATACATCATATCAAACATGTAATCCAGCTGCTCCTTAGACATCATATTCGAATATGTCGCCGGCCAGACTACGGATGCTATCCCGTTTATTAAAGGAATATCTTCCAGTGACGCCCGTCTTATTTCTATCATAATTTATTAATTTTAAAGAGTTTTATTACATAAATCTGGAAAAATATTCATCGACTTCCGGGCGCAATTCCATACCGGCTTTTTCAAAACAATCGAGCAGTTCCCTATATGTACCCTGTCCGCCGAGAAAATCCCAAAATTCTTCGGCAACTTTGAGTTCGTGTTCAAGGTCAAACATACCCGCCATTGTCCAGCGTTCATACGGTTTCGGTTCGTATGGATTATACGGGATAGCAATCAATGTATGAACTTTTGAATCTTTGTTTTGTGTATATACAATTCCAGCCCATTCAAGAAGAGTTTGCTTAAATTTTTGAAAATCGCCTTTATTGGGTTTTGTCGTTTTCAAGTCGAAAAGATATTGTTCTCCGGATTCGGTTTCGACAAACAAATCAACTTTTGCCGGTCGCAATTTATTGGCAATACCTGATAAGGATTTTTGTAAAATATTAAGTTCATTGATTTTATTCGGTTTTGGATTGAATGTAAGATTACTGATTATTTCAGTAATCTTTCCCTGACAGTCACTGAAAATCGTGTCTCCAACAATATATTGATATTCTACCTTTTTAAATTTGTTTTTTGCTATAGCAACTGCCACGGGTTCAAAAATACTTGTACCGAACGTTGTATTCAACGATTGAATAAATGAAAACAACGCCATTCTGTCTTTACCCAAAAGCCTGAAATGAAAAGGCATATTGCCGCTTTCCGGTTTGTAATTTTGAAATTTTCTGCGCAAGCTATTTATAATGACTTGCTGAATATTGGACTTCTGAATATTAGATAAGGACATAGTGTTTTATTATTATTTATTTTTCAAATGAAATATTGTTTCCGAATATGCCGTTTTATCTTTTTCGGTTCTGTTAAGTACGGGGCGATGAAACCGGTTTGCAATCTTCATTCCTGCATTTTCGGCAATGACAGGATACATGTTATATTTATCGTTGGCAACAAGAAATATATCATAATCGTTGTCCAAAAAACGTTTACAGTTATTCAAAACATCGGAAATACCTTGAATATAACTTAACCGGGCTTCCTTTTTTTGACCTTTGAATAGCGGTCCTATTTCCATGCCGTCTTTCCGGTCGAACCCGAACAGGTCGTATGCATAAGCATGCTGTTCGTGATAATCAATCAGTCCTACGTACGGAGGCGATGAGAAAATACCTCTGATTTTTTGTTTTTCCGCCAGTTCTGCAAATGTCCTGTTTTTCTTTTGTAATTCTGCAAAAATATCAACAGTACGGCTATCGCCTGTAAGACAGTACTGGAATGTTGGCGTTCTCAACCTGTCGAACTGTACGAGACGTTTGACAGTGTCTTTTGTATAACTTTCCCACCATTTGAGAATAGAAAAAAGAGGTTTGCACATTTTGCCGTGTTTTGCACAATAATAAGTTGTTGTAACCGGTTCCAGCAGAGTCGCAAGATCGGCATGTGTAGTAGCCCTGCAACTGCGAATTGTCCGACTTAAAATTACGCTGACAATCCTTTTTGTAGCCGGATTTTCGATTTTTTTGATTTCGTTAAACACAAACTCTATTTCATCTCTGATGTGTTGCGAATACCATTTGTCAAGAAAACTGTTGCTTTTTTCCTGTCGTAATTTGATATTATACTGTTGTACAAGATTGTTATATGTCGGTAAAAATTCCTTTTCTTTTTCTTCTCCGTATTCTTTTTCGTTGATTTCTCCCTGTCGCAACCGGTATTTATAGTCGGGAACAGGAAAATATCTGTTATTAAATTCGTTTAACGACTGTAACAGTTTTTCTTCAAATTCGACAACATGACAGTCTGCCAAAAATATCTTTAATGCCCCCGTGATACGACTGACTTCCACCTGAACATCAACAATATTGTATTTCATGACTTTGCAGTTACCTATTAATGCATTGAAAGCGGAAATATCAATTCCCACAGCGTGGATTCCGAGTTCGCAGGCCTGTACCATTGTTGTTCCACTTCCCGAAAACGGATCGAGTACAATATCCCCTTTCCTGAAGCATGTTATTGTTTTGAAGTTATCGGTATGATTATCCAAAAAATATTCAACCAGTTGCGGAATAAATTTCCCCTTATATGGATGCAGCCGGTGTACATGCTTTGTTGTTTCGGCTTCTTTGTACTGGTCGAACGATAATGCCCAGTTCAAGTCCTCTCCAAGACGTTCTTTAAAATTATTCTCTCTCGAACCGTGATACGATTCATAATAATTTAAAAGGTCGGTTTGTGATACCTGCGTGGAACCGTTTGTTCCTGTTTTTTTTATCCTCCCGTATTGAATGAGGTAAGAAATGTTGGATGAAGTGACATTCTTCCCTAAATACTGTGTAGCCCATTCACTCGCTTCTTTAATATTTAACAATTTTTCCATGATTCTCTAACTTTAATCTTCTTTGCAAAATCGACGCAAAATTATATGAAAAATTTTGAATGTACAGAATAGAATATATTCGAATATTATGCCGTTTATTAACGGAACTGCCCCGTCTCTGTTCAAGGCGCTAAATTTGCACCTTGAAAGTTCTTCTTCTTTTGTTACTGTAAACATAAAATCATCAATGTTCCGTGTCCCGTTTAATAACAATCTTTTTACCCGCAACCGCATTGATAGAAACTGTTTCCGCCCTGTCGAACTTTTTGGAGTCGAAAGTCATTCCTTCCGGAATAAGGACTTTGATTTTTCCCGTTTTATTCGGAGAAAGGACTATCCCGCTCAACCGGTGACTGTTCCATTTCATATCCACGGATACGTTTCCTCTTGCCATCAGACCGCGGACTTCGCCCTGCGCCCAGTCGCTGTCGGTTGGCAGGGCGGGAAGAAAGCGTATGATTTCGTCGTCGCCATGACTTTGAAGCAGCATTTCCGACAGACCGGATGTCCCGCCGAAATTTCCGTCAATCTGGAACGGAGGATGCGCGCAAAACAGATTGGGATACGTGCCTCCGCGGTTATACTGCGGATTGAGCAGACCCCTGAACAGCACGAGAGCATGATCGCCGTCGTGCAGACGTGCCCAGAAGTTGATTTTCCATGCCTTTGACCATCCCGTACCTCCGTCGCCGCGGTATTCGAGTGTTTTTCTGCATGCGGCGGCAAGTTCGGGCGTCTGTTCGGGCGTGATTTCGTCGTAAGGATGTAAACCGTACATGTGAGAGACATGCCTGTGATGCGGGTCGGCGTCTTTCCAGTCTTCGAGCCATTCGTTGAGGTCGCCCTGCGCGCCGATGCGGTTGGGAGCAAGTTTTTTTACTCTTTCCCTGAGCGTGCCGGCAAAATCCCTGTCCACGCCGAGTATTTCAGACGCTTTGACGGTCGCATGCATCAGTTGCCGGCATATCTGCATGTCCATAGTCGGTCCCATGCATGTGTTCCCGACAAAACCGTCGAAAGTGACATAAGCGTTTTCGGGAGAATTTGAGGGGGCGGTAACCAGCCAGCCGTGTTCTTCCTCGATAAGTATGGAATTGAGGAACTCCGTCGCGCCTTTAATGACAGGATAGTAACGTTCGAGAAAGGCAGTGTCTCCCGTGAAGCGGAAATGTTCCCAGAGATGCGACGTCAGCCATGCGCCTCCCGTAAGCGTTGATCCCCAGCCGGCGCCCTCTCCGGGCGAGGTGAAGAGCCACGGATTGCTGATTACGTGCGCAACCCAGCCGGCGGGAGCATTGTAATATGCCCGCGCTGTTTTTTCCCCGTTCTTCTGCAATGCGGCGTTGAAACGGTGCAGAGGCTCGGCAAGATCCGACAGATTCGTGGTTTCGGCAAGCCAGTAATTCATCTGGATATTTATATTCAGATGATAATCGCCGTTCCATGGCGTCTGATATTCGTGCGCCCACAAGCCCTGCAAGTTTGCCGGCAACAGTCCCGCGCGCGAGGAAGAAATAAGCAGATACCGGCCGAAATTGAAATAAAGTACGGGCAGTTCGGGATCCCTCTCCCCATTTGCATACCTGACCAGTCTTTCGTAAGTACTGAGAGTGTCTTCCATGTCTGCAAGCCCCGAATACCAGCGACAGCGGTTGAAATATTCCCCAAAGCGTTTTGTATGCGTTTTCACGTCTTTATCGAAAGACAGTTTACCGGGTTTACTGATTTTTAACAGTTCCGACAAAGGGTCAATATCTTTTAATCCCCTGTAATCATAATCGAAATCCGTCATGGCATAAATAACGATTTCCACTTCGGATGCCCTGCTGACTTTCAGTTTCGAGCCTTCTTCCACAACTTCGCCTCCATTCGCGATTATATCCGCAACGGCGGCGAATTTCATTCCCCTGTCCGTTTCGGCGGGCAACTGTCCGTCAAGAACAAGACGCTTATCCTTTACGTATGATTTTGAGTTTTCCTTACGGTTGAACGAAGTTTTGATGCTGATTGCCGGTTTCGACGATTTTATTTTGATATGTATCCTGTCCTTGTCGAAATCGGTTATGGCAGTCATCAGGTAATCGGCGCCGTTTCTGGTCCACGACACGTAAGCGACAGCATCCTCGATATCTAAAATACGCTCGTAGTTCGTGACTTCGCTCCTGTCTTCCCAGTCGATGTTCAGTTCCGAAAAAATTTGGTAACAGCCGTATCTTCCGTTAAGCGCACCTCCATGGCTTGAGCCGGGTCCCTTGCAGATAAATGTCCGCTGCAAAAGCGCCTGCGCTTCCCTGTTCTTTTTCGCAAGCAGCAAATCCTGAATTTCTTTCAGATACTGACTGGCGTCTTCCCTGTCGGCATCCTGATATCCTCCCGACCAGAGAGATATTTCATTCAGCACAACCGTTTCGAGATCGGGATTTCCGAATATCATGGCTCCCAGACGACCGTTGCCGAGAGGCAGCGATTCCGTATAAACCTTTGCGGGAGCGTCAAACCGAAGGCATATATCGTTCGTAAATTCTTTTTTCCGGTTGCCGCACGAAGATACGGCAACAATAATCAGTGCATATAAAACATTTTTCATAATGTAACAATTTTAAATGAGTATCCTATCATTATATTTGCCGAACCGATACGGTTCGTTCCGTTTATTGCTTTTTTCTGTATACGTATCAGACCGTAATTCCCGCCTGCTTCGATGAAAAAGCTGCTGCCGCCGGCGCACCGATACGATAATCCGATATTTCCCTGAATACCGAAATTCACAGGCCGTATTTCGCCCGTAATATTCGAAGAGCCGAACTCCGTACCGTCTTCCAGAATACGGGCTAATTCGGGAACTCCGTCGGCGATGTGCGACTGTATGTCCGGCGGAATGACATCCCACAGGGTACTGCCCGTATCCGCACCGGAGTATAGTTTGCTTGATCCTTTGGATATCTGTTCGCCGGACATCAGGAACGAAACGAAGGGACCGGCATTTACATATATCCGGCAAGGACCGTTTCCGAGATTTTTACCCGCCTGTAAAGATAAGGGGATCATCAGATAATCGAACTTTACGGTGTTTTTCACGTCGGCGTAGAATGTCGGAGGCATGTATGTTGCCACCGTTCCGAGCATTGCGACGGTTTCTTCCGTTATACCTGCGCCCATGCGCGTCGCCATATCTGTGAATAACTGGCTCGAAGACATTGCCTGAACACCTCCCCGTTTTCCTCCCTGTCCGGTATATTCTACCCCAAAACGCAGGGAAAACGTGCCGTTCAGACCTATATCCGTAAATATTCCCCCGCTGCCGGCCAGACGCGACGAATAACCCGCACTCAGCGGACTGTCGTTTGCGGAAATTATATTGGGAATAGCCAGCCCTCCACGTATTCCAAGATTTACGGGCTGGGAATAAATCTCACTATTCAATACAAAAAAACATAAAATCAGTAGTATTTTTTTCATTATCATTATACTTTAAATTTATTACAAATTACAAATCACAAATTACAAAGACACTTTTCGCAGTATCCTTACAACAAACTTTTCCCGACTGTCGTCATTGCGAATAACCGTTTCGTACCGAAACTGAAAGCGTAATGACGTTTGCCGAAGAATCAGCGATGAAACAATCCACGACGGGTCGTCATTGCGAGGAGCGCAGCGACGAAGCAATCCAGAAATCCACGACTTCCCTGATTGCTTCGCCACTTATCACTCATCACTCATAACTTTTTCAGATTTCCGTCTACGGTGACCGATTCTCCTTTTGCGAGTTTATAGACGGCGACACGGCTGCCCGAGCGCAGATGCAGTTTACCGCCCAGCGTCGAGTGGAT
>JAISPE010000129.1 GCA_031275145.1 Prevotellaceae bacterium
CCGCCAGCACAATCGCCGGGCGTTTGACCATCGCACGGGCAATAGCCACTCGCTGACATTCTCCGCCGGAAAGCTGCGAAGGACGGGACTTTTCTTTGTCCGTCAGTCCGACCCATTCCAGCGCCTCCATCACCGCTTTGCGACGCGCTTCGACCGGCGTTTTCTGTAACAGCAAGGCAAATTCCACGTTTTCATACACCGTATATACAGGTAACAGATTGTAACTTTGAAAAATAAAACCGATATTCCGGTTACGCAATTCAGCAGATTCTTTGGATGTGAGTTTCGAGATGGAATGTCCAAGTACGGTTGCTTCTCCTTCCGTCGGCGTGTCCAGCGAGCCGATGATGTTGAGCAGCGTAGTTTTACCCGAGCCGCTCGGTCCGACTAATCCGGTAAATTCTCCCTCGCCAAAAGCAAGGTCAATGTTGTTAAGCGCTGTAAAAAAGCTTCCTCCGACAGGAAATGCCTTTGTCAGGCTTCTTATTGAAATAATAGATTCTGTATTCATAAAAAACATATACTTTTTCGGCGCAAATGTACGATATTTTTCTGAAATGCAAAAAATCGTACAGTTTTTTTAGATTTAATGGCTAAATCTTTTTTGAAATGCACTTCAAAAAAATATTTGGACAACGTCGTCAATTTAAACCACAAAAGGCTGTAACTAAAGTTTCCTAACGGAATGCACTGTGCTGCATCTATTTGTATCTTAAATTGATAACATTGAGTCGCGACTTGCGATTATGAAAATCTTGCCTTTCAGACATTGGAATTTAGTTTTATGAAAAGAAAAAGAAAATTTCTACCGAGGAGAAAGAAAATTTCTACCGAAGAAGAAATTTCCGGCTATCGAAGAGAAAATTTTCGGCTACCGAAGAAGAAATTTCCGGCTATCGAAGAGAAAATTTCCGGCTACCGAAGAAGAAATTTTCGGCTATCGAAGAGAAAATTTTCGGCTGTCGAAGGAGAAAAATTCTGCCGGTATAACCTGATTTTTGGACAAGAAAGATTACTGTAACAATCTGATTTCGGGTACAGGATTTCTGTTTATCAATATTTACCGGAAATTCACATCGGGCGGCATAATTTTATGAATTGTTATCGTTTGTCAATCGCAGTTCTTATTTGTGATTTTCAGTTAAAAATAAGAAATCGCATTTATATTAAAAATTATTGTTTACCTTTGTCGCTCATAAATTAATAAGCATACAGTGAAGATGTTATTTTATACGGTTATTACCATGGTTGCGGGAGTGCAAAGTTTTCGAGCTCTTTATACATATTAATATATACATGCATTTACAAAATTTTTAATTAAATATAATTTGATATAATATGAATAGAAACATTTTGACATCATTGTCACTTATTTTACTTACAGTGAATGTATTTGCCCAGTGGAATCCGAGCGTCGACAAAATCCGGACAAAATGGGCGGAAGAAGTTAATCCGGATAAAGTTTTGCCGGAATATCCGCGTCCCGTTCTCGAACGGACGCAGTGGAGTAATCTTAACGGATTGTGGGACTATGCAATACTGCCTGCGGGTTCGCCTGAGCCGTCTAAGTTTGACGGTAAAATATTAGTGCCTTTTGCGGTAGAATCCAGTCTGTCGGGAGTTCAGAAGCAGCTTGGAAGAGCTAATGAATTATGGTACAAACGTTCATTCTCAATCCCTTCGTCGTGGAAAGGCAAAACGGTTCTGCTCAATTTCGGTGCGGTGGACTGGAAGGCCGAAGTGTATGTAAACGACATAAAAGCCGGTGAACATACGGGCGGGTTCACTCCGTTTTCGTTCGACATAACTCCTTATTTGACAGCAAAAGGCGAACAGAAACTTGTCGTTAAAGTATGGGACCCTACCGACGAACAGAGCGAACAGCCAAGAGGCAAACAGGTCAGCAAACCGCACGGAATATGGTACACCTCCGTATCCGGAATCTGGCAAACAGTCTGGATTGAACCTGTTTCCAAAAAACATGTCGCAAATATCGAGACCGTTGCCGATATTGACTCGAAACAGTTGGCAGTAAAGGTTTGCGTTGCAAATGCCGCGCCGGGCGATGTCGTGGAAGTTCTGCTGAAAGACGGAAATAAAACGGTCGCTTCGAGCAAGTTTGCCGCCGGACAGCAAATTTCCCTTCCTGTTCCCGAACAGAAACTGTGGTCGCCGAAATCACCTTTCCTCTACGATCTGGAAGTCAATCTGTACGAAAACGGGAAGTTGCAGGACAAAGTAAAAAGCTATGCCGCAATGCGTAAAATCTCGACAAAGAGGGATAAAGACCGGATTGTGCGCCTGCAACTGAATAACGAAGACCTTTTCCAGTTTGGCCCGCTGGATCAGGGATGGTGGCCCGACGGTCTGTACACTGCGCCCTCCGACGGGGCTTTGGCATACGACGTTCAGAAAACCAAGGATTTCGGCTTCAATATGATTCGCAAGCATGTCAAGGTAGAGCCCGCACGCTGGTACACTCATTGCGACCGTATCGGGATACTTGTATGGCAGGATATGCCGAGCGGCGGAAACGGACCGAAATTTCAACACGCACAATACTTTAACGGAGTAGAAGCGGTCAGAAGCACGGAATCCGAAAACAATTTCCGCAAGGAATGGAAAGAGATAATCGATTTTCTGAAACCCAATCCGAGCGTTGTCGTATGGGTGCCGTTCAACGAATCGTGGGGGCAGTTTAAAACTCCGGAAATCACCAAATGGACAAAAGATTACGATCCGTCGCGCTTGGTTAACCATGCAAGCGGGGGAAACAACTATCCCGACATCGGCGATATTCTGGACGTACATAACTATCCCGATCCGGCAATCCTTCTGTATGATACAAAAAGAGCCAATGTGATTGGCGAATACGGCGGTATCGGTCTGCCCGTCGAAGGTCATTTGTGGCAGCCGGACAAGAATTGGGGATATGTACAGTTTAAAAACTCCAAAGAGGTTACCGATGAATATGTAAAATACGCCGAAATCCTTAAAACATTAGTTCCAAGAGGATTTTGCGCAGCCGTCTATACCCAGACAACCGACGTGGAGGGCGAAGTGAACGGGTTGATGACGTACGACAGAAAGGTTATAAAACTGGAAGAAGACAGACTGAAAAAGGTAAACGAGGAAGTTTGTAACTCGTTGAGCAAATAGGGTCTGTTACATTAATACTTTATTTATTTTAAGCCTGTTTGCGGCTTTGATAGAAGTCTTTACGCACTTTGCAGCGTTGAACCTTTCACTGCAAAGCGCGTAAAGAATATTATTTTTATGAGTGATATAATCGGATATTTTGGAGTCACTGAAAATGATTTAAGAACAGTTGTTACGGAAGCCTTGTCCGGAGGCGGCTCATACGCCGATCTGTATTTCGAGAATTCTCTGATTAATAATTTGTCGTTACGTGACGGGGCAGTTAACAGGGTTTCGTCGGATGTGGACTTCGGAATGGGTGTACGCGTCCTTTCCGGCGACCGTACTGGATACGCATATACCGAAAACATTACGCTTGCGGACATGCTGAAAGCCGCCAGAACGGCTGCAAACATAGCGAACAGCAAAACCGCCGCTGTTCCTCCGCTAAAAATCAGCGAAAAAAGATTTAAGAATTACTATCCTGTCGAAAAATCATGGGAAGATGTTACGGTTAAGGATAAAGCGCCTTTTCTGCAAAAACTTAACGACCGTATCTTTGAGCTGGATTCACATGTGTGTAAAGTGAATGTACGTTTGTCGGATTCGTCTTCTTACATCGTGTTTTTCAATTCGGAAGGTTTGCTGTGTTCCGATTATCGCCCGATGGTGTCGCTGAGCGCTGTCTGCGTGATGGAAAAAAACGGGCGTATAGAAAACGGTTATGCAGCGCGTTCGTTCAGAAAAGGAGTCGAGTTTCTGACCGGCGAGCTTGTGGAAACAATTGCTCAAAGTGTAGTCCGGCAGACTTCGCTGATGTTTGAAGCCGTCATTCCCAAGGGCGGTGAAATGCCGGTCGTTATGGCTGCCGGCAGTTCGGGAATACTTCTGCACGAGGCTATCGGTCACTCTTTTGAGGCCGATTTCAACAGGAAAAAAACATCGATTTTCTCCGAAAAACTCGGCAAACAGGTGTGCGATAAAAGTATCAATATAGTAGACGACGGAACGTTACCCGAAAACAGGGGAACAGTCAATTTCGACGACGAGGGCATCGAAAGCCAAAAGACGTATCTTGTTCGCGAAGGCGTGCTTTCGTCATATATCCATGACCGTATAAGCGCTGAACATTACAGGGTTGCTCCAACGGGCAACGGACGGCGCGAATCTTTCCGGCATGCTCCCATTCCGCGAATGAGGACAACGTATATGGAAAACGGCAATATTTCCGAAAGCGATATAATTGCAGGCGTGAAAAACGGCATTTATGTCAGCAGTTTCAGTAACGGGGAAGTGCAGATAGGCGCCGGCGATTTCACTTTCTTTGTCAAATCGGGCTGCCTGATAGAAAACGGCAAACTGACTCAGCCCGTCAAGGATATAAATATCATCGGAAACGGTCCCAAGGCTTTGGCAGATATAGCTATGGTCGGCAACAATCTGAAAATCGACCACAGTACATGGACATGCGGAAAAGACGGTCAGGGAGTTCCTGTGTCTCAGGGATTGCCTTCGGTACTGGTGAAAAAACTGATCGTCGGAGGCACAGCCAAATAATTTTAGATTGACGGTTGCTACCGAGGTCGCCCATTAAACAGTATAAATGCAAAAAAATAAGAAACTAAAATGATTAGATATTAATCGGGTACATTTTAGTTTCGTGAAAGCATACGGTTAATAAAATTCTGTCAAAAAAATAAATTCTGTCAAAAAGGAATTTATTTCATATATTTGCACTCTGATAAATAAACATTGATTGATCATAAATTAATGAAAGAAAAAGAAGACAATGGAACGAAATCAAAAGTCTTGAATGAAGATGTTATATGTTTGATTTCAGCAATCATGGAACGTGAGGCGACAACTTCGAAAATCAGCGACGACGGTTTGTTCTGTTACAGTCAGAACAGGTTAATATAATTTGACAGTAATGTTTTTTATTTTATAACTATTTAATATAAATATATATGACAACTCGCAGAGATTTCATTCAAAAAGCCGGCCTGATTGGAGCCGGGCTTTCTCTTGGGCCGTACTTTGCCAGGGCAAACTCTTTTAACGGCAATAGCGCCAATGTAAGCGCAAACGACAAAATCAACGTAGGGGT
>JAISPE010000195.1 GCA_031275145.1 Prevotellaceae bacterium
TTGAACGGCAAATCATTTTTCGCGTGCAAAGATAATTTTTTCTATTTGTTCTCTGCTGAGATTGGAGTATACCTGTATCTGCTCTATAGAAAGACCGTTTTTATATCCGTTAATAACTAGCTCTTTAAGTTTTTCATCTTTACCTTCTTCCCGACCTTCTTCTCTCTCTGTTTTTCTGACAGCTGTATTGGTACGGATAACGTCCCAGTAATGATCGTAGGCAGCGAGTTCGGCAGGTGAAAATCTTCCTGCTTCACACAGCTCTACCGCCTGACGGATATATTTGTTTTTCAGAAGATCGTCAGACAGTGTATATACGTTGTCCTCTACTTCTTTGAGAAAACGCAGCCACAATACTGCCATCTTTTTCTCCACCATGGTTGAGGGCTTAAATTTCGGCAGTTCTATCATCACAAATTCCAGGCCTTCGATTACTTCATCATTGTTCTTGCAGTTGACCGTTTTGTAATGATGATAAAATTCCGCGGTTTTTCTGTCAAAAACATCATCGATGATACCCAGACCGTAAACCGGCTGAAGAAGAAAATAGTCTTCCCTGATGTCGAGTTGCCGGACGTATGCCTTGGAGGCGTTGAAGACCATGCGTTTCGAAAATGCGTTATTCCAGTACATCTGCATTTCCACGATAAACTGCCGGCCGCGATTGTCTTTGCAGCGGACGTCCACAATGGAATCTTTCTTTGCCGGATTGTCCGGTACCTGTTCCGCCGGCAAATATTCCAGACTTTTGATATACTGATTTCTCTCAAACGGCATCAGTGCGTTGAGAAAACTTTTCAGCAACTCGGGATGTTCGCCAAAGATAAGTTTGAACGTCAAATCATTTTTCGGATCTAAATATTTTCCCATAATTATTACTGTCTTTTTTAAAATTATGCGCGGTTGTTGTCGGATTATTCAGTAATTTATTGTATTTATCAGGATTGTTCAGGATATTATACGCTTCGTCGAACTGTTTATCTCTTCGCAGCATTGCTTCCAGACGTCCTTCTTCGTAATAGTATCTTTCTGATATTTCTTCCCTTAGAAGGGATACCAGCTCTTCCTGATTTATCCGGAGATCTTTAGCCTTATCGTGTTTCAGCAGGGCGTTCAATTCGTCGAAACTGTTTTTTGCATTGTCATAGTATTTTTCCTGCTTTGCCGCATTAATCAGGCGTTTCATCGTCATTTCCGATGCTGTCTGATAGTCATATTCCTTATCGGAGAGGTAATTGATAAAATCCTGATATTCCGGTTCGGTGATTTCCAGACTGTCGGGCGGGGGCGATGTCTGATTTTTTCTGAAATATTCGATTGAATATTTGAATATAAGATTTTTACGCATCAGACTGACAGCCATTGGCGAATATTCTTCTCCCCTGATTACAACGTCGGGAGTAACTCCTCCTGCATCAAATACCGTGCGTCCGTTTTTTGTCTTAAATTCTTTTTTCAGAGAATCGGGAATGAAAGATACGGATCCGTCACTGCTGAATGTCGCAAAGTTATGAGCCTGAACACACCGTCCGCTCGGTATGTAATATTTTGCGATGGTGTATGTCAGCTGTGCGTCGTATCCTATCGGGCGAACGCTCTGGACATATCCTTTCCCGAAAGTATTTGTACCGACAATTATGCCTCTGTCAAGATCCTGAATCGTTCCTGAAACGATTTCGGTGGCAGATGCCGAACTGTTATCAACTAAAATCACTAAAGGCAAATCGGGCTCAACGGGATTTTCTCTTGTAACGTATTTTTCTTCCGTTTCTTTTTTTCTTCCCGACGATGTTACCACTGTTATTCCTTTCGGCAGGAAGAGGTTAAGTATTCCAACCGCTTCGACCAGCGGGCCGCCGCCGTTTCCTCTCATGTCGAGTATGAGCGATTTCAGATTGCCCGTAGCCCTGAACTCTGTCAGCACATTACGTATATCGTTGCTGCTCCCGACAGTAAACGAAGGAAACCGTATATAACCGGTGCCGTTTTCGTATATGTTTGAGTATGGAACGCTTGGCACACGTATGTTTTCTCTGGTAATCGACAAATCCGCCAGCTCGCCGGTTCTGAGTTTAAGAACTTTCAATTTCACAACGGTGTTGGCGTCGCCTTTCAACAGGCTGCTTGCTTTATTCACACTCATGACAGAAGTTGTTTTACCGTCGATTTCCATTATTTTATCTCCTGCTACCAGCCCGGCTTTGTCCGCAGGCAGATTTCTGTACGGCCCTGCAACAAGAATACAACCGCTATCTTTCTGAATCAGCGAGCCTATTCCGGCATATTTTCCGGTGGTCTGGAAATCGAAATCGGTCTGCTGTTCTGCCGGAACATATTTCGTGTACGGGTCGAGATGTTCCGTAATTCCCTCTAATGCATAAGCTATCAACTGCTCTGTCGAAAGGCTGTCGATATAGTTATTTTGAAGTTCCCTGAGGGCAGAGAAGAAAATTTCCAGATTTTTAGTGATATCAAAGTCCTTCGACTGTGCGAAAATATTACCGGCAAAGTTTGTAAAAGCAAGTATGATAACAAGTTTCCTAAAATATGACATAATCTATGTTTTATTAAATATTTCGCAAAGTTATATTAATTTTATCATATTGATGAATAAACGGTGTGAG
>JAISPE010000228.1 GCA_031275145.1 Prevotellaceae bacterium
TTCTTCAATATAGCGGATATCTGCTCCTCTGTGAGACCCGTAAATTCGGCAATCTGTTTAATGCTCATGTTGAGTTTGTAGTTATTGCGAACTATTTCTTCAATCATAAGTTTTCTGCCCCGTATTCTGCCTCGCATTATGCCTCGCATTATGCCTCGTTTTATACCTCGCCTTATGCCTCGTCTTTCGCCACGTTTTTCGCCGATCTCGATGCCCTCTTCTTTAGCCCAACATACGGCATGAAATACATCGTCGTATTCCAGTATGCTCTGTCTGTATTTGCTCATCTCTTCCTGTGTTAAATTATTTATTTGTGCTTCTTTAACATAATATACCGTCTTACACCGTCAACAGTGTGTTCAAAAAAACATTAACAGTCTTTTATTGCCACTGTGTGCCGGATCCATAAGAAAACATGACTGTCTTGCAGATTTTATACCTATTTCTTCAATATAGCGGATATCTGCTCCTCTGTGAGACCCGTAAATTCGGCAATCTGTTTGATGCTCATGTTGAGTTTGTAGTTATTGCGAACTATTTCTTCAATCATAAGTTTTCTGCCAACCTCAATACCACGTTTTCTGCCACGTTTTTTGCCGATCTCGATGCCCTCTTCTTTCGCCCAGTTTACGGCATGAAATACATCGTCGTATTCCAGTACACTCTGTTTATATGCGTTCATATCTTCCTGTGTTAAATTATTTAATTGTGCTTCTTTGAATACTTTTCTTATCTCTTTATCCGTTATTTCTTTCGGACATTTCTTTAATTTGTGTATATTTATAAATACATAAAGCCACTGTTCCAGAATGTCGGATAATGACTGCAAATCTTTTTTGAATTTCGGCAATTCGACTGTTACGAATCTGCATTTGTCGGTAAACGGCAGCTTTGCACTCTCTCTTATTAATTCTATATTCTCCACGACTATATCATTTGCCTTTTCTTCCTTGAAGAGGGTAAAATCAAGGATTGCAATCATGTATACGCCTGCTATCTTATAATCCCATGCCACTTCTATTTCTTCGCCTTTTTCGTTTATCTTTTCAATTTTACCCTTTGGAGCCTGATTGGCTATCGCGCGGCCGAAATAATACAGCATTCTGTCGGTGAAATGTTTTTGTTCGGCTATCTGCATCTCGATTATGAAATATTGCCCGTTTGTTATTCTGCAATAGACATCGTATGTCGCCTTGCGCTGTTTGTCAGAGTAACCGAACTGTTCCGCCGGTATATATTCTATATCGCAAATCTTTTCGGGCAATATCGACAATGCGTTCAAAAAAGCCATTAACAGTCTTTTGTTTCCGAATATCTTCTTGAACCCGAAATCGGTCTTTATATTCATAAAAACCTCATGTTCCTTAGATTTAGATGTCCTGTCCTTCTTTTTCACCTTAATATTTTCATTAAATTTTTTGCGTAAAGATATACATTTTTTTCAAAACACATGAATCGCAAAATTCGCTTTATATAAAATAACTGCTATATTTGCAAAACTTTTTTTGAATTTAATATCATAGTAATTATTTGTTAATACGAAACATAAAATAAATTATACGGAATGAAAATATCTTATAACTGGCTTAAAGAATACATATATTTTGAAGAAACGCCTGAAAAGATTGCAGAAATTTTAACATCCACAGGATTGGAAGTCGAATCCGTCGAATATATTGAAACCGTAAAAGGCGGACTGAACGGAGTATTTGTCGGGCATGTCCTGTCGTGCGGGAAACATCCTGATGCGGACAGACTTCACATTACTACAGTCGATACGGGCGGGGAACAGCCTTTGCAGATTGTATGCGGAGCGCCGAATGTCGCCGAAGGACAAAAAGTCGCTGTCGCCACAGTGGGAACAACGCTGTATTTTGCTTCGGGAGAGGAAGTCAGGATAAAAAAATCGAAAATACGCGGAGTGGAATCTTTTGGAATGATATGCGCCGAAGACGAACTCGGACTTGGCAGTTCGCACGAAGGCATTATGGTTCTGGATCGGGACACTGTTCCCGGAACGCCTCTCAAAGATCTGTTACAGCTTGAAAACGACGCTGTTTTCGAAATCGGTCTTACGCCCAACAGAGCCGATGCCGCTTCGCATTTCGGTGTGGCGAGAGATCTGGCCGCATATTTCAGAAAAAACGCCGTTCTGCCGGATGTTTCCAATTTTATGATTGACAATTATTCCAATCCCTGTGAAGTTGAAATCGAAGACGGAGACGGCTGTCTGCGATATTCCGGCATAACTGTTTCGGATGTCAGGATAAAACCGTCGCCCGACTGGTTACAGAAACGGTTGAAAGCCATAGGAATCAAGCCGAAAAATAATGTGGTGGACATAACCAACTACATACTTCACGAACTGGGGCAACCTTTACACGCTTTCGATGCCGATAAAATAAAAGGTAACAAAATCATTATCCGCACATGCGGGGAAGGAACGGAATTTACAACCCTCGACGGCGAAATCCGCAGGCTTAAATCTGCCGATTTAATGATATGCAACCAGTCCGGCCCCATGTGTATAGCAGGAGTTTTCGGAGGAACAGAATCGGGCGTCACTGACGAAACCGTAAACGTATTTATCGAATCGGCTTGTTTCAACCCTGTCAGGATTCGCAAAACGTCACGTTCACACGGTCTGGTTACGGATTCTTCGTTCAGATTCGAAAGAGGTACAGACCCGAATATGACTGTGTACGCACTGAAACGCGCGGCTTTGTTAATCAGGGAACTCGGCGAAGGAGAAATCTCGTCGGACATCGTAGACGTTTATCCTCAAATCATCGAGCCTGTACGGATAGAGATGAGTTACAGCAATATCGAACGTGTTGTGGGCAAAAATATTCCCGTTCCGGAAATAAAAAGCATAGTGGAAGCTCTGGAAATGAAGATAATCGAAGAAAAAGGAGATTCGTTCACCGTTTTGTCGCCTGCATACAGGGTTGATGTCAAAAGGGAATTTGATGTGATAGAAGATATTCTGCGTATCTACGGATATAACAGGATTGAAATCCCGTCGCAGGTACATTCCACTCTCAGTTACGCCGTTAAACCGGATAAAGACAGGCTGGTAAATGCCATATCCGATTTCTTCACCGCAAACGGATTCAGGGAAATAATGTCAAACTCACTGACGAAATCCGGATATTACGACGGTCTCGAAACATATAAATCCGAAAATTCCGTAAAAATATTGAATCCGTTAAGCAACGAATTGAATGTCATGCGTCAGACATTGCTGTTCGGAGGGCTGGAAGCAATTGCCCGAAACATAAACCGGAAAAATCCCGACCTGAAATTCTACGAAACCGGAAACTGCTATTCGTACAGGGAAACCCAATCGCCCAATCCTCTAAACTCGTACAGGGAAGATACAGGGATAGCCCTGTTTCTCACCGGCGACGAACATCCGCTGTCGTGGGACAGGAAAGCGAAACCGTCGGATTTTTTCACACTGAAATCTTTGCTGGAAAAATTATTACTGCGTTTCGGGATAAACATGGCGAATTTACAGGCCGGCGATGCGCCCAAAGACATCTTCGGCGACGGTTTGTCGTTAAGCGTTCCGAAAGGCAAACACGTTATGACATTCGGCATTGTAGCGAAAAATATATGTAAAATGATGGATATCGAACAGGACGTGTTTTATGCGGAGATAAGTTTTCAGGCTATCGTTAATTTTGCAAAACAGGATAAAACGGTATATAAGGAACTCGCACGTTTCCCTGAAGTTCGCAGAGATTTAGCTCTTGTGACAGATAAGAACGTGAATTTTTCCGTTTTGAGGGATATCGCATTCCGTACGGAGCGCAAACTGTTGAAAAATGTCGGATTATTCGACATATACGAAGGCGACAAACTTCCCGCAGGTAAAAAACAGTATGCTTTAAGTTTTATCATTCAGGATGAAGAAAAAACTCTTACCGATAAATATATAGAACAGATAATGCAAAATCTTCTGACAGCGTTCGAAAAAGAAGCCGGCGCTGTGTTAAGGTAATCATGGATTTGACGGGTCAGGTGTACGACAAAATCCCTTTTTGACAGAATTTCTTTTTTGACATAATTAACATAATTTTCATAATTTACAAAATCTGTTAATCTTGAAAATTATGTTATTTGGCTTTGTCGAACTATACTATGCGCGGTACAGTTTTGTGATAATGGGAGATTGCGGGTCAAGCCCGCAATGACGGCTGACGCCTGCCGAAGCTGCCCGCTGTTGAGACAAGGGAATATTGAGTCAAGCCCGCAATGACGGCTGACGCCTGCTGTTTGCGGGTCAAGCCCGCAATGACGACGGGGCTGTACTGTCGTCATTGCGGGCTTGACCCGCAATCCCATATCACAAAACTACACCGCACGAGGAATAAAGTCCGGCTATGCCGATTTAAACATTGACTTCGTCGAGCTAAAGGTACTGTCAAAAAAAAGGGATTTTATCACAGTTTAACATTTTTTTGCAAAAAAACGGAAAAACGGCAATGCATAACGGCAGTAAACGGGGATATGATAAATATTTTTTATCACGAATAAAAAATATTTATCACTGATAAGTGCGGATTTTAATACGCATACAGTAAGGGCGTTATCATTTATATATTTTGTATTTGGCAATAAAAAATCTCTGACAGAAAAATTTTTTTCATCTCAATACGGTTTCTATTAAAAAAAGTTTTTACCTTTGACAAAAAATTATGGTATGCTAAAACGTATTTTTTTATTTTATTACGAAGGCTTTAAAGAAATGACTGTAGGTAAAACTTTGTGGATTATAATTTTAATTAAATTATCCATTATGTTTCTTGTATTGAAACTGTTTTTCTTTCCAAACTTTCTCAAAAGTAATTTTGAGACAGATAATGAACGTATTGATTATGTAATACAGGAATTGACAGTTCCTGAAAAATTGACAAGATAATGTTTAATAACCTTTATAACCGTACAATAAAATGCTTGATAATTTGTTTTTAAACTCAGTAGTAGAATGGTCAAGGCTTCAATTCGCCCTGACGGCAATATTTCATTGGGTTTTTGTTCCTCTAACACTCGGTATTACGTTTATAATTGCCATCATGGAAACTATTTACGTCAAGACCGGCAATGAATTCTGGAAAAAAACCGTAAAATTTTGGATGACCGTTTTCGGAATAAATTTCGCTGTCGGAGTCGCGACCGGGCTTATTCTCGAATTTGAGTTCGGAACCAATTGGTCTAATTACTCTTGGTTCGTGGGAGACATCTTTGGCGCTCCTTTGGCAATCGAAGGTATTCTGGCTTTCTTCATGGAAAGCACGTTCATTGCCGTAATGTTTTTTGGCTGGAACAAGGTAGGGCGAAAAACCCACTTGACGGCGTCGTGGCTAACCGCTTTTGGCGCAAATCTTTCCGCTTTGTGGATTCTTGTTGCAAACGGATGGATGCAAAACCCCGTAGGTATGCATTTCAATCCCGACAAGGCAAGAAACGAAATGGACAGCTTCTGGGAAGTACTGTTCAATCCCACAGCTATTAACAAATTCTTCCACACGATCACTTCGGGATACGTTCTGGCGGCAATTGTAGTAATCGGTATCAGTTCATGGTTTTTACTGAAAGGCAGGGAAAAACTTTTTGCCCAAAAAAGTATTCTTGTCGCATCCGTTTTCGGCCTGCTCAGTTCTGCCGTATTGATTTTCACTGGGGATTCTTCCGCTCACAATGTTGCGCATACCCAGCCGATGAAACTTGCCGCGATGGAAGGACTGTATAAAGGCAGGGAAGGGGCCGGATTCAGCATGTTCGGCGTTCTCACTCCGGGCAAAGAATACGGCGACGGTAAAGATGCTTTCGTGTTTAATCTCGAATTTCCAAAGTTACTGTCGTTTCTGGGATACAGAAATTTCAACGCCTTTGTTCCCGGAATTGAGGATCTGATAAAAGGGGGATTCAAAGAAGTCGATGGCTCTACCGCTCTTTCCGTCGAAGAAAAAATTCAGAGAGGGACAAAGGCTATCGAAGCGTATAAGGAATACAGCAACGCCAAAAAAGAAGGAAACGAGATTGTGGCCGAGGATGCAAGAGCCCGTCTTGAGGCAAATTTCAAATATTACGGGTATGGCTATTTCAACAATCCTTCGAGTATAATTCCCAACGTACCTTTATGTTATTACAGTTTCAGAGTTATGGTATGGCTCGGATTCCTGTTTGTTTTCATTTTCGTTATATCCCTGTGGGTTGTTATGAAAAGAGAGGGCAATTTTAAAAAATGGATGCTGTATATCTCGATATGGAGTGTGCCGCTGGTATACATCGCATCTCAGGCGGGATGGGTTGTTGCCGAAATGGGACGTCAGCCATGGACAATTCAGGATTTGTTGCCGACAATTGCAGCCGTTTCACGCATAGATTCAAGTTCTGTGATGATAACGTTCTTTCTGTTTTTTACACTGTTCACAATATTGCTTATTGCGGAACTGAAAATCCTTTTCGCGCAAATCAGAAGAGGTCCGAAAATTTCAAATGAAATAGTAGAATAATCATAAAAAAATAAATATAATTATGGATGATACAACATATATTTTTCTGCAGCAGTACTGGTGGTTTTTAGTATCGCTTTTAGGCGCTTTGCTTGTGTTTTTGATGTTTGTGCAGGGAGGTCAGACACTTATTTATGCACTTGGCAAGTCGGAAGACGAAAAGACGCTGATTATAAACTGTCTCGGTCATAAATGGGAATTTACGTTCACTACTCTGGTGACGTTCGGCGGAGCGTTTTTTGCCTCTTTTCCCCTGTTTTACTCGACAAGTTTCGGCGGGGCTTACTGGGTCTGGATGGCTATACTCCTGTTCTTTGTCATTCAGGCTGTTTCGTACGAATTTCGCTCAAAAGCGAATAATCTTCTGGGTAAAAAAACATACGAATGGTTTCTTATCCTTAACGGACTGTTCGGTACGCTGCTTCTGGGAACGGCTGTAGGTACATTCTTCACCGGGTCAATGTTTTCGATTGAACAGTCAAACATTGCAAACATAGGCGGGAATATGGCTATCTCGCGGTGGGAAGGTCCTGCATACGGGCTTGAGGCTGTGCTGAATCCTCTCAATGTCGCTTTGGGACTGGCGGTGTTTTTCCTCGCCCGGATTTTAGGCGCGCTGTATATAATGAACTGTATTGATAATGACAGGATACTGGCACGCGCCAAAAAACAGTTGCTGTATAACACTGTACCGTTTCTTGTTTTCTTCCTGTTTTTTACCGTATGCATTCTGCTCAAAGACGGTTTTGCCGTAAACGCTAACGGCAGAATCTTTATGGAGCCTTACAAGTATTTGATGAATTTCATTCAGATGCCTGCTGTTGCGGCTCTTTTTCTGACTGGTGTAGTGGGAGTGCTCTGGGGAATCGGCCGTACGGTATTCTCCGGAACAATATATACAAAAGGTATCTGGTTTACCGGAGCAGGAACTGTTCTTACGGTACTTGCCCTGCTGCTAAACGCCGGATACAACAATACGGCGTACTACCCGTCTCTGTATGGCGACATGCAAAGTTCGCTGACTATCTACAACAGTTCGTCGAGTAAGTTCACTCTGACCGCTATGAGTATAGTTTCTCTGTTTATTCCGTTTGTGTTGGCTTATATAGTTTACATGTGGAGATTAATCAACAAAAAGAAACTGGTTATAACCGATATACAGACAGAATCGCATATTTACTGATTTATTAACTGCAAAAACAGAAAAGAAATGAAATATTTACCTCAATTATTGATATTTTTATCGTGGCCACTGTTCATATACGTGTGTTATAGGGCATGTGCATGGATAGTAAATAAATGGGAAAAAAATCAGAGAAAGATTGATTAAATTAGAAAATTACACCATATTTCTTTTTTTTTAAAATTTTTAAGATTATTTTGAATTAATCAAACCGGACAGGATTTTGGATCATGTCCGGTTGTTTTTATGCTTCCGCCGGTATAAAATTTGCAAGCCGGATTTGTTTCCTTATAATGGCGCTTTTTCGCAATATCTTTACAACAAGCTTTTTCCGGCTTTTCGTTATTGCGGGGAGTGCAGCGACGAAGCAATGACGACCCGCCGCGATTGCTTCGTCGCTGATTCATCGCTAATTCTTCAACAAGTGTCATCACGCTTTCAGTTTCGGTACGAAACGGTTATTCGCAATGACGCTTTTTGCAATCTCCTTACAGCAAGCTTTTACTCGACCTGTCGTCATTGCGAGGAGCGTAGCGACGAAGCAATCCAGAAATACACGACTTTCCGGATTGCTTCGTCGCTGCGCTCCTTACAATGACGCTTTTTGTAAATAATACATTAAGAGGCAATTTTAGTCACTGCCATATCACT
>JAISPE010000242.1 GCA_031275145.1 Prevotellaceae bacterium
GTTTTCTAAACAAAAAAGAATTCTGCAGTTTATAGCAGAACTCTTATACATAATATTTTTGCAAATATAGTGACTTTTTTTGAAAACGATACTTTTTTTTGAAATTCTTAAAAAAAAAACGCTGTTGTCCGGTAAATACGGCCGGTTTTGATTTTTTACTGTAAAAACACAAAGGATACAAAAGTAGCACAAAAACTCTCTGTAGGGGTGTACGACAAAATTCCTTTTTGACAAATTCTCTTCTTGACAGAATTCTTTTTTTGACATAATTAACAGACTTTGTAAATTATGAAAATTATGTTAATTATGTCAAAAAAAAGCGGTGCAAAGAAGCGGCAATCCCGAATATTTCATACCTTTGTTTCCGGTTAAATATATGTAAGATGTTAGTATATAAATTTGGAGGAGCGTCCATAAATTCTCCGGAAGGAGTTTGCAATCTTGGTAAAATTATCTCAAAATGTGACGATAAACTTATTGTTGTCGTCTCTGCGGCGGGCAAAACGACAAACATGCTGGAGGCTGTAAATGCTGCATATTTTGAGCGGAATACGGACGAATCCGTACGGATATTGTCCGAAATAGAGGATTATCACTGCAAAATGATAGAAGGATTGCCGGAAATGAGCAATCCGGTCAAAGAAAAACTGAAATATTCAGTTAAATCACTTGTTGACAGTGTTAAGGATTTTATCGGGGACAATAAAAATCACGATTTCGATTACTGTTACGGGCAGATTGTTTCTTTGGGCGAACTGCTGTCCTCGACTGTCGTTAACGAATATGTTAACAGTACCGTAAAAACTTCCGAACTCGTTGATGCCCGCAATTTTATCACTACCGACAGTCTGTTTCGCGAAGCAAGGGTCTATTTCGATAAGACGGAGAAAAAGCTGGAGAATATTTTCTCTTTTCACAATAATATTAACTGCTATATTACTCAGGGTTTTATAGGCTCAAATCTGAACGGCGACACGACTGCTCTGGGTCGTGAAGGCTCGGATTACAGCGCTGCAATAATTGCGTCCCTGACAGGGGCTAACAGTCTTACTATCTGGAAAGATGTTCCGGGAGTTTTAAGCGCCGACCCGAAACTGTTTCCCGATGCGAAACTTTTACCCGAACTGTCGTATAAAGACGCTGCGGAACTGTCGTATTACGGAGCGCAGGTGATGCACCAGAAAACGATAAAACCTCTGGTAAATAAAAATATACCTCTGTATGTGAAATCATTTGCCGATACCGGTTTGTCGGGGACCGACATTTCTTCGAAAAAAAGACTTCAGGATATCCCTGTGATTGCAACGAAAAAAAACCAGATATTGATTTCCATTTTACCGAAAGATTTTTCTTTCGCACTGGAAGACGCTCTGATAGAAAATCTCCTGATATTACAGCGTTACAGACTGAAAATCCATCTGATACAAAGCACTCCGCTATGCATTTCACTCTGTGTGGACGACGGACGCAATACCCGTCTGGCAATCGACGAACTGCGCATAGACGGCCTGGTGCAGTATAATGACAGTCTGGAACTGATTACAATAAGAAATTATACCGAAAACCTGATCGAACAGTATTCCGGAAACAGAGAAAAACTGATAATGCAGCGCGACAGATCAACAGTAAGAATCCTGCTTAAAAACAACGAACTTTTTTGATAGAAACTTTAGTTCGACGAAGTCAATTAGCAAAATTAACAGATTTGTAAATTATGAAAATTCTGTCAAAAAAGAAAAATCTGTCCCGCCTCACTTTTCGAGGTATTCCGTAACATTTCCCGACAGCATCATCAGGCTTATTTCGTCGATTTTAGCGTTGTATTCCACGTCGAGGAGTCTTTTTTCGGCGTCCTGAAGCGAGTTTTGAGCCTCGCGCATGTCGATGCCGGCCAGTTCGCCCAGACGATAACGTGTTGCCGCTGTTTCGTAGTTTTCGTGAGCGGTTTTCAGGTTTTGCCGTTCCATCGTTATCAATCCGAGATAATTAGAGTATGAACTGTATATTTCCAGCAGTTTGGCTTCGACGTCAAGCTGTGCTTCCAGCTGCGCAAGTTCTTTATTTTTCAGGGCTATCCGTGCGTTTTTTATTTCCCTGCGCCTGTTGCCGCCGTCGAATATCGGAATACCGACAGTCAGGCCGTAGTCCAGACCTGTGTTATTCGATTTTTTTGTAGCCCCTTTATTATAGAAGTTAAAATTATAGTTATATCCTGACGTAAGCCTCAGATAAGGGTAAGAGCTTGCACGCATGATTTTCAGGTCGTGTTCCGAAAGATTTATCTGTTTTGCGGCAATCAGTAACTGAGTATTTTCATTGAGAGTTTTTTCCAGAAGGGAGGAATAAACAAGTTCGGGAAGCAGGTTGATAGACGAATCGGACAGGATATGAGGCAGTTTAAGTTCGCCCATAAGCGTTTTAAGCCGTATTTCCGACGCAAGTATCTGCTGTTGCTGACGTACCAGAGCCGAGCTGTCGGAATTGAAGTCCACCTGTGCTTGAAGGAGTTCCAGCTTTGAACGGGAACCGAGTTCGCGGTTTATCCGGGCGATGCGCACCCGTTCCTTCGATATGGAGAGAATAAATTCGAGATTGTCCCTGTGTCGCTTTTGCTGAATCAGATAGTAATATTCCGCCGTCACGCCGGCAACCAGGTTTTCTATCTCGAACCGGGTATTCAGATCGCTGATTTCCTTTAATTCCCGCAACTGAGCATATCTGGTCTGCGCCCTGTATCCCGAAAAAATATCCCAGGAAGCGTTCACGCCTGCCGAAGCGGCGTTGGAGAGTTGACCGTCCGTTTTCGCAGTGTTGCCGGAAAAGTCTGTGGAATTGCTGCTTGCGACAGATCCGGAATATTTCGCCGAAGCGTCTACCGTCGGTAAAAGGCCGGCGTTACCTTTTGTGTAATTGTTACCTGCTATTTCACTTTCGTTTTTGACAATCTGCAACGAATAATTGTTTTCCAGAGCAATTTTAAGACATTCGCCCAGAGAAACGGTATTCTGAGCATGCAGAGCGTTGAAACCTGCACATGAAACCAGTGTTATAAACGTAATTTTCAATAATTTTATCATATCATATTTTTTATAATTAACATCTAATAAAATACAGGTACGGAAGCGGTTAATGACGGCGTACCGTTACCGGTGCATGGCCATTTTCCCTCATCCCATCCGATCCGGTCGAGCAGCAGCATCCTGCCGCGCGGATTTGTCACATCTACGCCATGATAAAGTATCCAGTCGTTACCGGCGTCATCCTGAACTATTTCGGAACAGTGGCCGTTTCCGGTAAAACGTTCATTGGATGCAATGACAACGGAATATCCGTTGTCCATCATATCTTTCCCAGAGCTGTCGAGATATGGTCCAGACAGGGACTTTGAACGCCCGACAACCAGACGGTAAGTGCTTTTCACGCCTTCGCAACATGTCCCCACCGAAGCGAACAGATAAAAGTATTCATCTTTTTTGTGGATATATGTACCCTCGAAAGCAGAGCCGGCGATTTGCCTTTTTTCTGCTCCCGGCTTTACTGCCAGACCGTTATTTTCCAGTTCCACGCAAAAAATGCCATGAAAACTTCCCCAGAAAAGATATTTTTTCCCGTCTTCCTCAATATAGAACTGGTCAATAGAGTTTTGTACGCCTATTTCATTGCTTCTGAACAGTTTTCCCCTGTCGGTAAACGGTCCTCCGGGACTGTCGCCCACAGCAACGCCTATTCCACAGGTCTGCTCGCCACCCCATACCGACATTGAATAGTAAAGTACGTATTTTCCGTCGATTATATTGATGTCGGGCGCCCAGATGCCGCCGTCAGGCTCAAAAGATGGACGGGTCTCTTCGGTAAACGCAGTCCCCGCAAAAGTCCAGTCCACAAGGTTTTCAGACTTGTATACCGGTGTAACTCTCCCTGTTGCATACAGATAGAAATACCCGTCGGGGGTTTTTATCACCGTTGGGTCAGGTACATTTTTGGAAATCACCGGATTGGAATACTCTCCGTTTCCCTGTCCACTGCATACGGCGGCAACAAAAATAAACACAGGCAACAGTATGCGCAGGACTTTCGACTGATTTTTCCGACATGAATACTTTTTCATAACCGTATTTCTTTAATTTAAGATGCAAAGGTAATCTTTTTTTTGACAAAAACTTTAGTTTGATGTAGCCAATTATACTTCCAGCGATCTAAATTTGCGAGTTGGATATGAGACCAGCCTGCCGGCAGGCAGACGAGGCAATCCCGTCTCCCTCGTCATTGCGAATAACCGTTTTGTCCCGTAACTAAAAAGGTTTGATGACGCTTGTCGGAACGGTCTGAAAGGCGTAGCAACCTTATTTCCCAAAAGCGCCCTTAGTAGTAGTAGGAGGAAATAAGGGTCACGTTTTTGGAACGCATTTTTATTTACATTCCCTACCTTTCGGGACTTTTGAGACAACCCTAAACATGCTCAACTTATTTCGTAACACTTCCTTTATGGTAAAAAAAAGGCCGTGGCAAAGCCACGGCCTTTTCTGTAATCAAACTCCGTACGAACAGTTTACCTCACGGTATATTCTACGGGCAAAGCGTCCAGAATATCAAGTCCTCCTTCGGGCAGGTA
>JAISPE010000079.1 GCA_031275145.1 Prevotellaceae bacterium
ATGGACGAACAGCTTTTCGGTTTTTTGTGGGAAGACGCTGTATCCGTAAAGTTTAAAGCCGACTACGACGAGCGGTTGCAGTCTCTCAAAACCAAACTGCTGCCGGCAATGGAGAAATATCAGCAGCATTTGGACGAAGAAGCGGCAGTTATTGATTCCTACACCGAAAACGGCAGTCCTTCACTTTCGGCATTCAAGGCGGCCGCAATATCTGCGGGAGTTGTGGGAGCAGGCGCTGCTGCTGCGGCCGGAGCAGCAGCCGGCCAGGGCATTGCAGGAGAAAAAACTGAAAACGTTCTCAGCAGTATCGCCGGAGGCGCTAACAGATCTGAGGATTCTACGCTTAAAAAGGGAAAATATATATACGATGGACGGGATTTTTCTTCCGTATTTAAAAATGTTGATCTGTCATATAAAAAATGGGGAAATATGACGGTAGACCAAAAAGTTCATGAACTGCAAAAATTAGAAAACAGTATTGCAGACATACAGAAACGGACACCGGATACAGTGGTAGCCGTCAGTCCGCAGCAGCCGGAGCAGAACTGGGGCAGCTGGAACGATTATAAAAAAGGACAGCGTATGATAGCAGGAATGCATTCCGGCAATGAAATACAAATAAACCGGTCATTAGTGGAAGGGGATAATACTTATGAAAAATTAAAAATGGCAGTGAATACAGTCGCTCACGAAGGAGAACACGATTATCAGGATGAAAAAAATTTATTTCCCGAAAACAGAGGCGCAAATTATATAAAAGAAGGCGACAATAAACCGATATGTATTATAGAATATGATAGAAATGGACGGATAGACCGAAGGGCAACTGTTTTAAACTATCGACAGGCAGCCATAAACAGCGGTAACCGGGCATGGAATGTAGAGCCGAACAGTATTGTTACTGAAGGATATCTTGATATTAATTACAATAAAGTCAGAGCCAGTATAGGTTCGAAAAATCCTTCTGTATCGGCTCAATGCAATTGGGATGATTATGCTTATGGAAATATAAGCGAAAGAGATTCCCGAAAGTTTGGAAATTACATTGAAAAACTTTTTGAGCAAAATTTTCCTGAAAAAGCAAAACGCATAGAGATAACCAATAATACAACCGGTTCAGGCAGACCGATTGATATAAATGATTTAAAGGATTGAAAAAGTAAAAATTATGACACGTAGAACAGTTTTTTTTAAGAGTAACCTCTCCCCCCTGCCCCCCTCCCCACAGGGGAGGGGGCTGGACGCCCGCAAATCTTCACAGGGAGAGACAGCAGGGAATGAGCGCTCTCTCTTCACGTACAGCAAGTCCCGCAGGGTGGGCTGTAAAAAATGTGAGGTTGCTAAAAATATATTTTCGTTCAACCCCCGCAATCAAAAATCCCGTAGGGATGGCATGTCGGTAGAAAACACGTTCCCGCTTCCAAAAAATCCCGTAGGGATGACATGTCGGTATCGGGAGATTTTCAACAGCTTAAACGAAGACCGACATGTCATCCCTACGGGATTTCTGATTGCTTTCGTTTTGTTTTCTACCGACATGTCATCCCTACGGGATTTTATTCATTCGAAAACAGAACGATGTGGGTCGCGGATTGCTTCATCGCCATATTCTTCTGACAGGCGTCATCACACCTTTTCAGTTTCGGTACGAAACGGTTATTCGCAACGACCGATCCCTGTATAAATTGAAAGTAATAAACACAATATAATATATATAAAATTTATAATGAGACGAGATATTAACAAATACGGTTTTTCGACGAGAGCAATACATGCAGGCGAAGAACCGAGTTATGCGGAAGGGGCAACAGGAGATGTTGTCAGCCCTTTGCATCTTACTACAACGTATGTATGGCATAATCCTTCGAAACCGGTTTCGGAGTTCGATTATGTACGTTCGTCGAATCCGACAAGGAAAGCATACGAAACGAAACTTGCTGCAATCGAATATGTAAAATACGGACTTGCTTTTTCTTCCGGAATGGCTGCTGAAAACGCTATATTACAGGCCTTGACTGCTTCAGGAGACCATATAGTCGGTTTCGACGACCTTTACGGGGGTACACGCCGCCTGTTTGACAGGGTTTACACAAACCTGTCTGTTTCATACATCGATTTGAACGATTTAGCCTTATTTGAAAAAACCGTACGCCCCGAAACAAAAATAGTCTGGATTGAATCGCCGACCAATCCGCTTACAAAGATATGCGATATAGCCGCCGTTGCAAATATTGCTCATAAGCATGGACTTACTGTCGTCGTTGATAATACGTTCCTTTCGCCTTACTTCATGAAACCTGCCGCGCTGGGAGCGGACATTATTGTACACAGCACAACGAAATATATCGGCGGTCACAGCGATGTGCTTGGCGGAGCGGTACTGATGTCCGACGACGGCCTCTACGAAAAGATAAAAGCGATACAGAATAACTGCGGAGCGGTACTGCCTCCGTTCGATTCGTATCTTAACATGCGAGGCATCAAAACTTTGTCGGTACGTATGGAACAGCATCAGAAGAACGCTTTTGCAATAGCCCGTTTTCTCGAAAGTCATCCGAAAGTCAATAAAGTGCTGTATCCGGGACTTGAAAGCCATCCCCAGCACGAACTCGTCAAACGGCAGACAACGGGTTTTGGAGGTATGCTCTCGTTCGAACTTAAAGGCACGCTGGAAGATGCGGAAAATTTCATGAATAAACTGCTTCTGTTTGTAACCGCCGAAAGCCTCGGAGGAGTGGAATCGCTTATCGAACTTCCGGTGAAAATGACACATGTGCATGTAGATAAACAGATACGCGATGCAATAGGTATAACCGACACGCTGATACGGGTCTCGGCAGGTATCGAAGATTCCGGAGACCTGATTGCCGATCTGGAGCAGGCGCTTAAATAGAATTACAATCGAAACGGCCGGCGGCAAATGTTATGGTTTAAGCAATTTTGAAGTATACACTCATGGACAAATATCGTAAAATACTTATAAAATATTGGGGATATTCGTCTTTTAGAGAACTTCAGGAAGAGATTATATTCTCCGTTGCCGAAGAAAAAAAGGATACGCTTGCACTGATGCCTACCGGAGGGGGAAAATCAATAACCTTTCAGATTCCGGCGCTTGCGATGGAAGGCATTTGTCTGGTGATTACTCCTCTCATTGCCTTGATGAAAGATCAGGTCGAGAATCTTAGAAAACGGAATATCAAATCTCTGATGATTCATTCCGGAATGACTGCCAGAGAGATTGATATTACTCTGGACAATGCGATTTTCGGCGATTATAAATTCCTGTATATTTCGCCGGAACGTCTGAAAACAGATTTATTCAGGGCAAGAGCGGAACGGATGAATGTCAATCTGATAGCCGTTGACGAATCTCACTGTATTTCACAGTGGGGATATGATTTCAGACCTTCGTATCTGCAAATAGCGGAAATACGCACAATTGTACCCGATGTTCCCGTTTTGGCATTAACCGCTACGGCAATACCGAAAGTGGTTGATGATATTATGGAAAAACTGAAATTCAGAAAACCCAATGTGCTGAAAAAAAGTTTTGAACGCAAGAATCTGATATATCTTGTCCGGACAGTTGAGGACAAACCGGCTTATCTGCTAAATATCTTAAAGAAAGAGCCGGGATCGGGAATTGTGTATGTGCGCAGCAGAGGCGCAACAAAAGAAACAGCACAGAAACTTATCGAACAGGGTATTTCCGCTGATTTTTATCACGCCGGGCTAACTCCGGAAATGCGCAGCGCCAAACAGGACGACTGGCAAAACGGACGGACAAGAATAATCGTCGCTACAAACGCTTTCGGAATGGGTATCGATAAACCGGATGTCAGGGTTGTCGTACACATTGACTTGCCGGATTCTGTCGAAGCATATTTTCAGGAAGCCGGCAGAGCGGGACGCGATGGAAAAAGGGCTTATGCCGTTTTGCTGTACAACAGGACCGACAGGATTAAATTTGAACGGCGTTTCAGAAATGAATTTCCTGCGATAGAACAGATTAAAAACATATATCAGTCTGCCTGCAACTACCTGCAACTTGCGTACGGAACGGGAAAAGACAGTTCGCACTCGTTCGATGTGATTGATTTTTCGTATAAATACAAATTTTATCCCGCAACGGTCATCAGCGCTTTTAAATTTCTGCAAAAGGAAAATATCGCCGAGCTTACGGAAGAAATCAATAACCCTTCACGCTTATTTTTCACCGTCAACAGGGATGATTTATACAAAATTCAGATTAATAACCCTGATATCGATAATTTTATCAAGGGCGTCCTGAGACTGTACACCGGTCTGTTCAACAATTTTGTAAACATCGACGAGGCATATTTTGCCAAAGTGATGTTCAAATCGAGAGACGATGTCTATAATATGCTTGTGCGCCTGAATAAAATGAAAATCGCGGAATACATCCCTCAAAAGAGGTCGCCCATGCTGATTCTTCACGAAGAAAGACTTGACGATAAAAATATAAGGATTTCAACGGAAAACTATCTGTGGGCAAAAGAAAGGTTTGTCGAAAGGATGAATGCAATGCTTTCATATTCCGAGAATGAAACCAAATGCCGCAGTGTTCAGCTTCTTTCGTATTTTGGTGAAAAAGAAGCATTCCGATGCGGTCAGTGCGATGTGTGCCGAAGCCGGAACGAACTGGATTTAAGCAAATACGAGTTTGATTTGATTCTCGAAAAAATAAAATCAATACTGTCGCAATCGCCTTCCTCCGTGGAAGATATTGTTCAACAGACCGAACACGCCGAAAAGACAGTCAAAGTTATTCGCTGGCTAATGGACAACGGAAAAATATC
>JAISPE010000336.1 GCA_031275145.1 Prevotellaceae bacterium
TTGATAAATTCGATCAGGACGTCGGCGGTATTTACGTTCATTGCCGCGCCGGCGTCTTCGTGGGCAAATTTGTATGTCGAATAGATGTAGCTGTTCATTCCTACGGTGTATTTTTTTGACTTGTCGAGGGCGGCGCCGTTTCTGTCAGTTATTTTGACGGACTTTTTCTTTCCGTCGTAAGTTATGACGCAGGTGATACCCGAAACGAGTATTGTCTGATGTTTGAGCAGAAACTTTTCGATTTCGCTGTAACTCATTGTCATTTTGACGACGTCGTTTCCAAACGGGTCCAGTGTGTATACGGTGTTCAGGGTGATGTCTCCTTTCGGGATACTGTTTATCCGTATTCCTCCCGGGTTCAGAAAAGCGATATCGAGATTCAGCATTTCGGTCAGAGCGTCGGTCATCAGAGCGCCGAGTTTCTGTTTGCCCGATATTTTCGTCACTGCCTGTCCTATCACGCGGTTACCGCGGTCGGAGGCCTTGTATGAATCGACAAGTTTTCGGATTTCGGGGTCTTCGTCCTCAAGCTCGTTGAGATTGACCAGTCTGTTTGTTTTACTGACGATTTTTCCTTTTTTCACCGATATTCTTGTTTCCCCGACATATTCGAGTTTTGCATAGGCCTGGGTTATCAGGACGCCGTTTTTAACCATTCCGTTAGTGATTTTCGTGTGCGAATGGCCGCCGAGAATGACGTCGATTTCGGGATATTTTTCCGCCATTTCCACATCCCGTTCCACGCCGGAGTGCGACAGTACAACGAACACGTCGGACGACCGGAGGAAAGAATATTCGCCTGCGGCCTTTACCGGCGGCACGAATTTCAGTCCGGTCACATTGTCCGGATGCGTCGAGGGAATCCCTCCCGATCCGACCTCGGTCAGTCCAAGCACCGACATCGTTACCCCGTTAATGCCAAATGTTCTGTACGGCTTCAGGGGTTTCAGCGCCGCGCCTTCCTCATATTTAATATTGGCGGATATAAACTGAAATCCGGCCTGTTCAATCCGGTCGTTCAGCGTTTTCTGTCCGTAATCAAACTCGTGGTTGCCGACGGAACTCAGGCAGTATCCCGTTTTATTCATTATATCCACTATGGGATAGCCCTTTTCGGGATAATGGTCAACCAGAGGATTGCCCGAAAACAGATCCCCGTCGCTGAACAGAAACGTATGGGGATTTTCGGCTTTCAGTTTTTTGTAATATGCCGACAGTCTGGGAAAATTTTCGATACTCCCGTGCATGTCGTTTGTACACAGGATGGTTATTTCCGCATCCTTCGCCCCTTCGCCCCAAAGCAGGGCAAGCATTAACATTTTTATAAATCCAAATTTTATCATAACAGAAACTTACTGTTGAATATTTTTTAATTTTACGGTCAACCGGCTGTTTTCCTGCAAAGCGCCGTCGATGTCCGTCGGATTTCCGTATATGTCCAGAATCTCGTACATGGCTATTCGCCGCATGACCGTCCTGTCGAAACTTAAAACGGCATCTTTCACTTTCGCCCCCCGAAACAGTATTATTTCCTTTTCATTAACAAACACCTTCATGTTTCAAAAACCGTTAATAAACCGCCGCAAAAGTACAAACAATATTCCAATACAATAATTGTGATTACATTTGTCGCCAAAATTAGATAAAAATATGACAGAAATAAAGTCCATGACCGGTTACGGAAAAGCCGAAAAGACTGTTGAAAACAGAAAAATCACGGTAGAGATCCGTGCCCTTAACAGTAAACAGATGGATGTGAATCTGCGAAGCCCGCAGATATACAGGATACTTGAATTTGATTTGCGGAAACTCGTTTCCCGTATCGCGACAAGGGGTAAATTCGATATTGTCCTGACCCGCGAACTGCTGGGCGGAGAAACGGCGGCCGTTTTTAACGAAGCCGCATTCAAATCGTATTTCGGGACTATCTCGAAAACCCTGGCCGAAGTAGGCCTCAGCGCAGACCGGCAGGAAATCGTCTCGGCAATACTGCGCCTCCCGGAGGTCATGATTACCGACAGCGAGGAACTGGGCGAAACGGAAACCGGAGCCGTACTCGACTGCTGCACCGAAGCTTTGCAGGCGCTGAACACATTCAGGATTAAGGAGGGAAACATTCTTATGGCCGACATCCTGAGCCATGTCTCAAACATCGAAACACGCCTGAAACAGATCGAACCGTATGAACGTGAACGCATGGAAAAGGTCAGGGCGTCTGTCGAATCGGACCTGAACAGGCTGGAACTGACCGTCGGCGTAGACAAAAACAGATTCGAACAGGAACTGATATACTATCTCGAAAAAATGGATATAACGGAGGAAAAAGTCCGGCTTGCCCAGCATTGCACATTCTTCCGCCATACGGCCGAAAACGAGGATATGCCGGGACGGAAACTCGGATTCATCGCACAGGAAACAGGACGGGAAATAAACACGATCGGATCAAAGGCCGGCGAAATAAATATCCAGAAACTCGTGGTCGAAATGAAAGACGAACTGGAAAAAATCAAGGAACAGCTGCTGAATATACTGTGAGGTAAGAGTTGCTGACGCACGATATGATTATACATCAAACGGGTGAGAATTGTGAGTTTTTTTGCAGAAAACTGTTTTCCGCCCATAGTCATTGCAGGGAGCGCAGTGACGAGAAAACCCTAACAGGGTTTCCAACCCTGTTAGGGTTTTCAACGTAAATTATGAAAATTGACTTCGTCGAGCTAAAGGTTCTGTTAATTCTGTCAAAAAAGGGAATCTGTCAAAAAGGAATTTGTCGTACACCCCATTAGGATGACATGTCGGTAGAAAACGGAATTTAATTATGCGTATTGCAAAATTTTTTCCCAATTTTCAAAATTATTCATACCTTTGACGTCAAATTTAATTATTAACTTGAAAATAGTTTATTATTATTATGAGGAAAAAAGTAATTGCAGGAATTGATATCGGAGGGGAGAATACCCGTATAGGTCTTGTAGATCAGACCGGAGAAGT
>JAISPE010000395.1 GCA_031275145.1 Prevotellaceae bacterium
TGTATTGTCCTGTCTTTTCACAGGAATATTCGTATCTTTGCGGGCGTAGATATTTGTGACAATATGGTAATCAGACAACGATTTGACAGGTTTTTCAGGAAATGCGATTCTTTTAGCGATGAAGACAGGACGTTTATACTTGAGTCATTCGGGCATGTAAGGAACGCTACGGAAGGAATCATGCGTGAGAATGGCGATCCGTTTGTTTTTCATGCAATATCGATTGCCGAAATACTGGTAAAAGAACTTGGCATGACAGCGTCTTCCATTGTTGCAATGTTCATGCACGAGTCAAATTCGGAAGACAGGAATCTCCTCAAAAACTTTCCGGACGACATCGTGAAAATGGTTGCCGATTTGAATAAAATATCGAATATAGATATAAAAGCCACAAGTTTACAGGCCGAAAAATTCCGCAAACTGATAGTATCCCTTTCAACCGATCCGAGAGTTATACTGATCAAACTTGCCGACAGGCTCGAAATCATGCGTTCGCTCTCATTTTTTCCTGCATCGAAACAGCTGAAAAAATCCAACGAAACATTGCTGTTATACGCTCCGCTGGCGCACCAGTTGGGTCTGTACAATATAAAACAGGAAATGGAAGATACTGCTCTAAAATATGTTGAGCCTGAAGCGTACAGGGAAATAGTCACAAAACTCCGCACTTCCGACACCGAGCGCAATAAACTGATTGCCGATTTTCTGAAACCTGTCGAAAAGGAACTGAAACGTACGGGAATAAAATATCAGATAAAAAGCCGTACAAAATCAATCTATTCCATCTGGCGGAAAATGCGGAAACAACAGGTGCCTTTCGAAGGCGTCTACGATGTTTTTGCGATAAGAATAATAATCGATTCGTTGCCGAAAGACGAAATAGCGGATTGCTGGAAGGTCTATTCTGTCGTGACAAACATCTATACGCCAAACACTGACCGCCTGCGCGACTGGATATCTTCTCCCCGTTCTACGGGATACGAATCTTTGCATATAACTGTCGATACGCCTGAAAAAAAAACGGTGGAAGTCCAGATACGCAGCGTCAGGATGGACGAAATTGCCGAAAGCGGAATAGCGGCGCACTGGCGTTACAAGGGTGTACGGCAACTGGAAAACATGCAGTTGTGGTTGGACAAAGTCAAAAAACTGTTAAATTCGCCGAGCGAAGACATTGACACGCAAGCCTCGCTGCATGAATTGAAACACAATGAAATATTTGTGTTTACTCCGGCAGGTGATTTAAGACAGTTGCCGGTAAACGCTTCCGTTCTTGATTTCGCTTTCGACATACATACCGGTATCGGCTCTAAATGTGTCGGCGCTAAAATAAACGGCAAAAACACAACGATTAAGGAAAAGCTGAAAACAGGCGACGTCGTTGAAATAATTACCGCGAAAAATCAGACTCCCAAAGCCGACTGGCTTAATTATGTCGTGACATCCAAAGCGCGGACAAAGATAAAACAGCGTATGCGCGAGGAAGAAACCAAACTTTCCGGTCTGGGTAAGGAAATGCTGAACAGAAGATTAAAGAACTGGAAACTGTCTCTTAACGACGAAATCCTCTCGTTCCTGATAAAGCATTACAGATTCAAAGTTATAACCGATTTATATGTCGCTATCGGAGCAGAAAAGATAGATTTGTCGGAAATAAAGGGACTTTTGCAGAACAGCGAACAAAAACCTGCCGACGCTCCGGATGCAGGCGAAAAAACGTTTGTCAAACAGGAGAAAAACAAAAATTCCGATTATCTCGAAATAGACAGAAACCTTAATAATGTAGCGTTTAAGCTCGCAAAATGCTGTAACCCGATTTTCGGCGACGAAATATTCGGTTTTGTTACTGTAAAAGAAGGTATAAAAATACATCGTGTAACCTGTCCCAACGCGCTCCGTCTGCTCGACAGGTACGGTTACAGAGTTATACAGGCACGGTGGAAACAGACGGAAGAAGTGCAGTCGTTTCAGGCAACTCTCAAAATCACAGGCTATGACGAACATGGAATCATGGGACGTATCAACGACGTTATAATGAAAGATACGGGAATCTCGGTGAGGTCTTTGAACATTTCGAATGAAAAGGGTATCTTTGAGGCGCGATTGCAGGTCTATCTTCACTATAAAAAACAGTTGGACGCACTGATTGTACATCTGCAACAAATTAAAGGAATAGAAAAAGTTATAAGACTTTCTAATTAAATTGTAAAATATAAAGAACAATACGAATATGGTAATCTTGGATGGAAAGAAAATCTCACAGGAGATAAAAAAGGAAATCTCCGAAACAGTAAAATCAATTATCGCTTCGGGAAAACCCGCTCCGCATCTGGCAGCAATACTCGCAGGCAACGACGGAGCAAGTGAAACGTATGTCGGACACAAGGAAAAAGACTGTCACGAAGTCGGATTCCGTTCTACGGTACTGCGTTTTCCCGATTCGGTTTCCAGGAACGAACTTCTGTCGGAAATATCGCGGCTGAATGACAGTGACGACATTACCGGCCTGATAGTGCAGCTGCCCCTGCCGAAACATATATCCGAAAAAGAGATTATAGAAGCAATAAATCCGGCAAAAGACGTCGATGGATTTCATCCTGTCAATGTCGGCAAGATGGTTACGGGACTTTCGGCATTCGTTTCGGCTACTCCCTACGGGATAATCGAGCTGATGAAACGTTACGCTATCGAAACGGCGGGGAAAAACTGCGTTGTCCTCGGACGCAGCAATATTGTCGGTCGCCCGATGGCAAACCTGCTGTCGCAGAAAGCTTATCCTGGCGACTGTACGGTTACGGTATGTCACAGCAGAACTAAAAATATCAGGGAAATATGCGTAAATGCGGATATTATTGTGGCGGCTCTGGGTGTTCCCGAATTTCTCACGGCCGATATGGTGAAAGAGGGCGCTGTCGTTATCGACGTCGGCATTACAAGGGTTAAGGCCGACAATAAAAACGGATTTCGCTTAGTCGGAGATGTTAAATTCGACACAGTTTCGGAAAAAGCGTCGTTTATCACTCCCGTTCCCGGAGGCGTAGGCCCAATGACCAGAGTCGCTCTGCTAAAAAATACACTGAAAGCTTACGAAGCTAAAAAGCAGTGAAATATGTAAAAAACATATTGACTGCGTGATTTTCAATTCAAATTGTCGAAGTTTTCACAGTGACGCTTTTCGTATTTTAACTTAAAGAACGCAAAGTTTTTTTACCGCAAAGGGCCTTGTGCAACCTTTGTGATAAAAAAGAATTGCGGTAACCGTACACCTCACACCGTTTATTCATCAATATGATAAAATTAATATAACTTTGCGAAATATTTAATAAAACATAGATTATGTCATATTTTAGGAAACTTGTTATCATACTTGCTTTTACAAACTTTG
>JAISPE010000396.1 GCA_031275145.1 Prevotellaceae bacterium
GTTCCATGAAATGTAAATGAAGCATACGGAGAACCGTATTCTTCGGGGGCATGATTTTCTATTGTACATCCCGCAAATCCCAAGATAGACAGTATTCCGGCTAAAATCCAGTCTGCTCCCTTTATCAGGGAACGATACGTTTTTTTTATCATAAAATATCCTCCTTTCATAAAATCTGTTAATATTGTGTAGACGCATAAACCTGTAAATTCGTTGCAACTCAATCAATAAACATATCCGCAATTTAATCCGTCCGTCGAGGCTGAGATTATTTCTCCAGCGCTGTTACGCCACGATACTTTTTTATACGCCCGTAACGATAGGCATCAACAACATCAATAAATCGTCATTCGTTTCTTCCGTTGCGACCGGAATAAACAGGCCTGCTCTGCCGGGGTCGGCAAGTTCGATACTCACTTCCGTAGAAGGCAGATTCGACAGTATGTCAATCAAAAATGTCGATTTAAAGCCTATTTCCATATCTTCGTTTTCGTATCTGCAATTAACTTTTTCGTTTGCCGATATCGAAAAATCAAGGTCTTGTGCCGATATGTCTATTTCGTTGCCGGATATTGTCAGTTTGACAAGGTTACTCGACTGATTCGAAAATACGGAAACGCGGCGTACAGCGATCATAAGTTCGACTCTGTCGACAACAATTTTATTTGGGTTATTAATGGGGATCACGCTGTTATATGCAGGGAAAACTCCTTCGATAAGGCGGCAGGTCATATTGAAATGCGAAGAAGTAAACGTAGCATGTCTGTCGTTGAATTTCAGTATGACAGGAAATTCGTCTTTCAGTAAACTTCTGATATATGCCGCAGGTTTTTTCGGCAATATAAACGAGCAGTCTCTTTCCGATAAAGTATCCAGTAACTTGTAACGCGCCAGCTTGTGAGTGTCCGAAGCCACAAAAGTTATACTGTCTGTTTTGATATCGAAAAATATTCCGTTCATTGTCGGGCGCAGTTCATCGTCGCCTGTCGCAAATATAGTTTTAGATATTCCTTCCAGCAACTGATTCGACTGGATGGTTATGCTATCGTAATCGTTTTCGATAGTCGGTATTTGCGGATATTCCTCAGCCGGAGCGCATGGAAGGTTGGATTTTCCCGAAGACCAGCTGATTTCTGCCATAAGAGTTTCGGGGTCAACGGTAAAAGTAAGCGGTTGTTCGGGAAACTCCTTCAGGATGTCGGTCAACCGTTTTGCCTCGATTGCTATTTCTCCTTCTCTTTCGACGGTATGTATCGGTAAACTGACCGACAGTGTTGTCTCCAGGTCGGAGGCAGTCATCAATAATGTGTTATTATGCAGTTTGAATAAAAAATTATTCAATATCGGCAATGTGCTCTTGTTACCTATAACTTTGTTTATAGACTGTAACGAAGACGATAATTCAGAACTGGATACTATAAATTTCATTTCTTTACTTTATTAAAATTAAAATGTCCGTGCAAAAGTACAATAAATTTGAATGTACTGCAAAAATATTGTTGATAAATTTTATAACGCACACATATTTAATCATTATCAATGTAAAATTTTTATCGGAAATCTTCAAAAAACGTCTTTATATTATGTTTTATTCGATTTTTGAAGCAAAATTGTTTTTATCGCCAGGCCGGATTTGTCGTACACCCGAATAAATACCGGGTATATTCCGGTTAAAAAAAATAGTGTAAATTTGCAGGCGGAAACAGACATTCTGTAAATGACAAACACAGTGTAAATCCGTTATTTATTATTGAAAATGAAAATAGCAATACAGGGAGTAGCCGGAGCGTTTCACGATGAAGCAGCCCGCAGATTTTTCGGAGAAAATATCAGTATTCTGGAATGTGATACGTTCAGGCTTTTGTGCGAAAAAGTTGATTCAGGCGCAGCCGACTACGGTATCATGGCGATAGAAAACACCATCGCCGGCAGTCTGCTGCAAAACTACGGATATATCGACGAGTTCCGGCTGAGAGTAACCGGCGAAATTTATCTTAGAATCAGGATGAATCTCATGGCGCTGAAAGGCACGAAAATAAAAAACCTCAAACAGGTGCTTTCGCATCCCATTGCGTTGCGTCAATGCGCCGAATACCTCGACACACTCCCGAAAAGCGTAATCATTTCGGAAACGGAAGATACCGCCGAATCGGCAAAAAAGATATACGAAAACCAGCTTGTCGATACCGCCGCCGTTGCAGGAACAGTCGCGGCAAAAATGTACGGTCTCGAAATCCTTAAGGAAGGAATAGAAACGGTCAAGAAAAACTACACCCGTTTCATTATCCTGTCGAAGAATCACCATCCGGTGTCCGGCAGCAACAAAGCCTCGCTGTCGTTTCAGGTCAGACATCAGCCCGGTTCACTGGCTGAGGCTCTGTCGATATTTGCCCGTCACGATGTGAATGTGTCGAAGATACAGTCTGTTCCGATACTTGGACAGCCTTATCAATACTCCTTTCACGTTGATGTCGAATGGGACAGTTCCGTCAATTACGACGCATCGATTTCCGAAATCGTCAGGCATGTTTCGGGACTGTCGATATACGGAGAATATAAAAAAGGAGAATTGCCTTCGGAAATTTAAGTTATTACATACATACAGCAATGATTATTAAAGAAGCTAATAGATTAGGAAGTATTCAGGAATACTACTTTTCGCGTAAGAATGCAGAAATTGCAGAAATGAACAGGACAGGAATACCTGTTATTAATCTGGGAATCGGAAGTCCGGATTTGCGGCCTTCGGACGAAACTGTCGACAAACTGTACGAAATCGCACTGCGTGACGATTCGCACGGATATCAGCCCTATCGCGGGGATCTGGAGTTGCGGCGGGCAGTTTCGGCATGGTACGAAAAGACTTTCGGTGTCAAGTCCGACCCCAATTCGGAAGTGCTGCCCCTCGCCGGCTCAAAAGAGGGAATCATGCACATCACCATGTCGTTTGTGAACGAGGGCGACGAAGTGTTAGTTCCCGACCCGGGATATCCCACCTACGCTTCGGTAACGCTCTTGGCCGGAGCTAAAATCCGCAATTACAGGCTGAAAGAGGAAGCCGGCTGGCAAATAGATTTCGATGAACTCGAAAAACAGGATTTGTCGAAAGTTAAACTGATGTGGTCGTGTTTCCCGAACATGCCGACCGGAGTGCGTGCAACCGACGAAACATACAGACGACTGATTGCTCTTGCCAAAAAGAACGGATTCCTCCTTGTAAACGACAATCCGTACAGTCTGGTGCTTAACGACGAGTATAAAAGCGTCCTGACTTACGAAGGCGCAAAGGAAGTCGCTCTGGAGATGAACTCGCTGAGTAAATCGCACAACATGGCAGGCTGGCGTGTCGGCTGGGTTATCGGCGAAAAAGACTATATCGACGCAATCATGAAATTCAAGAGTAACATGGATTCGGGAATATTTCTCGGTATCCAGCGCGCCGCAGTGAAAGCTCTCGAAAACAGCGACGAATGGCATATCAAAAGAAACGAAGAATACCGCGAACGCCGGAAACTTGCAGAAGAACTTGCTGCAAAACTCGGTTTGACGTTCGATAAAAATCAGGTCGGTCTGTTTCTGTGGTGCAAAATACCGGCAAGCATGCCGTCGGGTGAATGGCTTAGCAACAAAGTGCTGAAAGAGGCACGGGTATTTATCACTCCGAGTTTTATTTTCGGAAGCACCGGCGAACGTTTTGTACGCATATCTCTGTGTACAAAACAAAAGAATTTCAGGGAAGCAATCGAAAGAATAAGCAAATTAGACATCGCGAAACTTTAATTCGACGAAGTCAAAATTCCCTTTTTTTGACAGAATTAACAGAATTTTCATAATTTACAAATTCTGTTAATTCTGAAAATTCTGTTAATTCTGTCAAAAAGGAAATTCTGTCAAAAAGGAATTTTGTCGTACACCCTGGACAGTCTCTCTTTCATTATTGAAAAGTTCATATATTTGTATAAGAATATTTTGTTTTATAAAATTGATAAATAGTATTATATATGAAAGATA
>JAISPE010000420.1 GCA_031275145.1 Prevotellaceae bacterium
TATCAAACTTAATATTAACTTATACAATATATACGCTCTACTTACCATAAACCTAATTCTGTCTGCAAAGATAATAATAAAATCCGAACATCTACAAAATTTTATTATTAACGGTATAACTGAAAAAAATGTTTCCGGAATCGTGAATATTTTGAAATATCTTCGCAAGCAACTGACAAAATGAAGGAAAAAGCAAAAAATAACAGATATAAAACGCGGACAGCAGGCTAAACGCCTCCCGCCTGCTGTCCTGTTGGATGGGACTTATACATCAAACGGGTGAGAATTGTGAGTTTTTTTGCAGCAAGCTAAAGCATACGGTTAATAATGTGTCGTCACTGCGTGACTTGTCACGGGCAGCCAAAAAATCCCGATATGAATGACATGCCGGTAGAAAACAAAACGAAAGCGATCAGAATCCCGATATGAATGACATGTCGGTCTTCGTTTAAACTGTTGAAAATATTCCGATACCGACATGTCATCCCTATCGGGATTTTTGATTACGGAATTTGAACGGAATTATTTTTAATTAACCTCACATTTTTTACAGCCCACCCGTTGGGGCTTCAGATTTGTCGGGTCTGCTCCACAAGGTGTTGCCCCATGCTATTGATTACAGGGCTTTCAGCCCTTTATTTTCACTATTTTTGTCGCCTAAAACGTCAACAGTTATTCCATTTTTTGCATTAACCTCTTTAACGGGTACTCGGTAGAGAATCCATACCGTCCTGTTTTGCTTTCCGTTAGTGATGCATCCATAACGGGATGCAGGAAGCGTATACTTTTCAGGTATAATGAAAATAAAAGGGGATGAAAAAAATCTCATCCCCTCCTTTTTACATAATAAAAATAAATATAAATTTTAAATAAAATAAACAATTATGGCTACGGTTCTATTCTGCCGGCTGCGGTACGATAAACGGTTTTTTGAACGTTATGTTGTTATTGCGTGAAACTTCGAGTTCTTCAAACAGAAGCGCATCGGGAACGATGTATGTAGTGAAATTCCCGAAACGGCGTGTGTTATATATAAATTCCCGATTCGAAGCCCCAAGCAGTCTTTTATACGACTTGATATTGAAATCGGGCAAAATCGCGCCTCGAAGCAGTTCCTCGCGACCGTCCGCTACATATATCCTGTATATTGATAAGGGGCCGTTTCCCCTGTACCGGCGTACAATATAGGCATAATCCAAATCCTCTTCCTTTGCGGCCGCCAGCAATTTTTTCTTCAATTCGCCGGGAGCATACGTGTCATTGGATGTCAAAAGAATATTTCCGGGACCTATTCTCGGAGACATATAATTAATGTTCATCCGCATGTGTCCGTTACTGTGCCGGAATTTTTTCGTCGGGATACGTCCGTTGAGCATGTTTCTCAATACTCCGTTTTCGACTAAAACCAGTTCCCTGTCGGGAACGACGCCTTCGGCATCAACAGGATAGTATCCGTCCAGCTTTTTACCATTATACGTTTCAGTACCGGACAGCGATTTAACCGTCAGACTTCTCGAAGTAAGTTTTTTATCCTTCATCATTTCCGTATTGTTCCCGCCCTGACCGCTGACAGATTTGCGGTTTGCAATCAGAGTTGACTGGAGAAAATGCGTCTGCAAAGCTTCGGGAACTGCCATACCTTCAAACAGGACAGGCCCGGTGTAGGCTTCGGTTATGATCGGAGCCTTTCTCAGTTCGATAAAATATTTGACAAAATTCTCGCAGGTATCCATAAAAGCCTGCAACGAAGGCATCTGCTCGAAAGAGCCATGTTCGATATACAGTTCGTCGGACAGTTCCTGCCCGTCTTCCGTAACGGTATAAAGCGACAGATTGATATTGTAGAACGGGTCGGGTATTACGAGTTTGGTATTCTCCGTATTATACGTATAAATCACCTGGTCGACAACAGTAATATTGACGGAAGAGTTAAGGATTTCCGGATATTTTTTCAGGATTTCCGAAGATTTTTCCGCGAAATTTTCCCAGTAAGTTTTGTCGCGGTTCACCTTTGGCGGCTCGATTATTAAGGTTACGGGATTCGTTTTATCCAGATCGGGCAGATTCAATTCCTCTTCTTCCAGATTTTGCTGGTCAATGACGGCTAATTTAGCTTCGTAGTTTTCGGCGGCATTTTTGTATGTCCTGTCAAGGTCTTCCCAGATAGCCGTAGCTATTCCCCTTGCATCGTTTTCCACAATGACGTTTCTCGGAGAAAGATTTTGACGGAAATTGGCATTGTTTCTGTTATAGTCGCCGACGAGCAGGTTCGGAAGTCCTGCTTTCTGTATATTTTCAAGCGACCTTGACAGTGTACCCAAAGACGCCGAAATATGTAACTGTTTCAGATCAACTACAGTATAACCTATAAAGAACGGTGGTCTGAGTTTGTCTATTTTCAGTCCCGACTTATTGCGTTCGATTTCCGATTTTATTGCCGAAATAATCGCAGTGTCCTGAGCCGGCAGTATGTTCGCAAATAATAAAAGCGCTGCTATTAAAATATTGTACTTATATTGTGTTTTCATGTTAAAATAATTTTGCATATTTCTAAACTGTTAATTTATTCATTTCACGGTCTCTCCAGTATGGGAGGCTGATTTTGTGATTTCGATTTCTTCTGTGTTTCAATCATCTTTATGTATAAGGTTGGAGAAACGCAGGAGACAGGTATTGAGCCGGATTCAGCGCCGCAGGCTCCGTTAAACGCTCCGTGATCTTTTCCACATGCGGCAACCTGCGAAAATATTGCTAACGGAGTGCCGACCAGATCTACCCCGCGAACAAGTTCGTCAGGGCGACCGTCAGTATAGATTCTGTAAACGATCAGTGGCGTCACATTGAAAGCGTTCGGCATATATCTTCCGGTGGTGGTGAATCCTCCGGACACTTTATCGAACAGGTAAGCGTATTCTTTGTTTGTGCTTTTGGCCTGTTCTATGAGCATCGCCCGCAGTTCGGCTTCGGATTTCGGGTCGTTTGATTCGATAATCATGTTCGATTGACGGGTTACATTGTCGCTGTATATCACAGCGCGACCGTGTCCGTTGGAATTGGGGAAGTTTTCTATCGGCGTGCGACTCATGAGGAACGATTTCAGTATTCCGTCTTTCACGACTTCAACCCTCTGGCCGCGGATGCCCTCGTCGTCAAACGTGTAGCTTCCATTCAGGGGTATATTACCGTATTTTTTCAGTTTGGGGTCAAAGACGATGGAAATATCTTTCGGCAAGACCGGTTCTCCGACTTTTTTCTTGAACGTCTGTGCATCGGATTCCTTTTTCAGTCGTGCGCCTTCCACTCTGTGTCCGAATATTTCATGAAAGAAAACTCCTGCCGCTTCCGCCGTCATCAATGCCGGGCCCGAATATGATTCGGCCACCGGCGCTTTACGCAAAGCCGAAATCATTTCGCTCATTTTCTTTGCATCCTTCAATATCTGTGCGTCGGAAGGAAGATCTTTCGGATCTAACGCGAAATAGGAGAGGAAGAGCGGGAGCGACATTCCATCTTCGGCAACAGTCGATGCACTGATTTGCAGACGGTATGCATGCGTATTTTCTGCAATTTCCCTGCCTTCGGTGTCTACAAAATATTTCCGGACAAGTTCAACCTCAATAACAGCGGTGTTGTTCAGCACATCCTTGTTTTCGGTGAAAATGTCGGTGTATTTTTTCAGTTTCTTTTCCCATTCGGATGCGTCGAATTTCAGGGTTTTAAACTGAACGGGCGGCTCAAAGTATTTTTCGGGTTCTTCTTTTGTGAAATCTCCCGACTTATCTTCGGCAGCGACTTTAACCGCTACATTCGCCTTTACGTTTTCGAGCTGTTTGACAGCATCTTTATACACCGCGTCGGTATTCATCCACAGCGCTTTCCGTATTGCTGTGGGGTTGTCGTCCAGAACCAGAGCGTTGCTGGAAAAACTGTTGGCCTGACCTCCGCCTTTGATTTCCCGAGTATTATCCATTTCATAATCACCCGTACGTACATCAATATTAAAAAGGCGCTGACGCCTCGGTTTACTGTTGTACAGCAGTTTTCCAAAGGAAACGTGGATAGAGTGCGACTGCATATCCTGTACCCTGTAACTTATATAATATGCAGGAACAGGATTGCTTTTAAGAACAGTGTAATTCCTGTTCAGTTCGGTCTTCAGGATGTCAATGAACTTATCCTGAGATACGGCTATTTGCGAAAATAAAGCAAACAGCATGATTAATGTTACTTTTTTCATATAAAATCATTTTAAAAACATGT
>JAISPE010000006.1 GCA_031275145.1 Prevotellaceae bacterium
CATTAAACCGAACCGGATGCCGTCGATTTAATGGGGTAATGAGGTCTGAGGTTTATATAACATTTCCAGGCTACTGAGGTTGTTTTGTTTGGAAAATTAGGTAAAAATGAGGTTTTTTAACCGTTTCTCATCCCTAAACGATAAGCTATAAACGGTGAACGGCCGGTACAGGGTACCGGCCATTCACCGTTTATAATTCATCATTTACTGTTTATCGTCGTCGCCGTCAGTCAACAAAAGCTTTTACCGAGATTTTCAATAATGATTTTCTCGGGTCGTTTGTGCTGAGATATACGGTGGCGGCATTGTTTCCCTTCTGCAAATTCTGTGCAGACAGTTTAAGCGAACCTGTTTTGCCGGGTTTAATCTTTAATTCCTTTTTCAGGACAACGGCAAACGCTTCGTTATCGACAGTGAAAGATTTAATCAGAAGGTCGGCATTTCCGAGATTCCTGATTTCTACCGTTCCCGAAGCTTTATCCTCCGTCAGTTTTCCGAGATCGACGGCCGGTTGATTTGCTTCCGCTACGGGGATTCTGTCCGTTGCTTCGATTTGTTCGGCAACAATGCTTGTAACGCTAAGGATTTCTTTCGCCTCTCCTGTTTTCACAGTAATTTTATCGTTGCTGTATCCGAATTTTTTACGTTTTTCTCCGTTTACGCTCACTGTTATCTGTCCCTTTTGCTGCGGACTCAGTGATTCGGGAATAGCAGTAACGATAATATATTCGGGTACGTTTTCGAAAGTAACGTTCACGACCTTATCGCCTGCATTGGCTACTTCGACAGTTTGCGAGGGAGTATTCTGCTGCGAAGAAATCTGCGGAAAAGAGAGGTCTCTTTTGTTTTTCGACCTTAAATCTCCGAATGTCTGAGGATAAGTGACTGCCAGATCTTCCGGTTTTTTAGTAACGTTACCTTTAATGTGAAGAACGACAGGAGGCAGTCCGCTTGCCGTTACGGTCAGGACTTTATCGAAAGATCCTGCCGATGTTCTGTATGTGGCCAAAACCTCGCCTGTTTCTCCGGGTTTTACCGGTTCTTTAGTCCATCCGGGTGTAGTACATCCGCACGATGCCTGGACATTGGCAATAACCAAAGGTTTGTCGCCTTTGTTTACAAACTTAAAGGCATGGGTAACACTGCCCAGCTCTTCCTTTACCGTGCCGAAATCGTGAACAAGTTCGTCAAATTCCAGCTTTTGAGCATTGGCGCTGAAAACGGACAGCAAAATTGCCAAGCTCCCTAATGTTTTAATTATTCTATTCATATCTAATCTAATTTTATATTGTTTACATTGTTTACTCCGTAAAAAAACGCACAAAGATATATAAATTTTAGATTTTAGATTTACGATTTTAGATTTATTGCTGACGCACACATCAGTCGTAATCCAAAATCGTAAATCTAAAATCGTAAATCTAAAACCGTAAATCCAAAACCGTAAATCTAAAACCGTAAATCCAAAATCGTAAATCCAAAATCGTAAATCCAAAATTGTAAATCCAAAATTGTAAATCCAAAATCGTAAATCGTAAATCGTAAATCTAAAATCGTAAATCTAAAATCTAAAATTATCGGCGTCGGCAAGCGCCGGAAACTTCCTGCGAAAATCGTTTAGCGCATGAATATTTACTGTCCCCGCGACAGCTTCTTCCCCGTCGGAAGAGGCCCCGGCTACCGGCTTCCCCAAAAAATCAATCAGAGCCGTTTTTCCGTTATATTTTGCGGCGGGATCGGAGCCTGTCCGGTTAACTCCGGCAACATAACACTGGTTTTCTATCGCGCGCGCCGACAGCAGGGCTGTCCATGCTCCGATACGCGAAACCGGCCAGTTGGCAACGTAAATTATCATATCATAATCGCCTCTGTTTCGCGAAAAAACAGGGAAACGTATGTCGTAGCATACCTGTAACAGTATCCTGAATCCTCCGTATTCTGCGATTACACGCTCGCTGCCGGCCGTATATTCCCGGTCCTCGCCGACAAAGGAAAACAGATGCCGTTTATCATAAGCGGAATAACTGCCGTCGGGTTTTACAAAATAAAAACGGTTGTAATATTTGCCGCTTTCTTCTACGGCAACGCTTCCGGCAATTGCCGAGCCTTTTTCTTCCGCCAGATTTTGCAACCATCTGAGGGTAACGCCATCCGCTTTTTCGGCGATATTCAAGGGTGAAATGCAAAATCCTGTGGTAAACATTTCCGGAAGAATAATGATGTCCGCTTTGGGCGAACAGTCAATGACTTCCCGAATATGTTCCCTGTTGTTCGCCGGCGACTGCCATGCGATATCTGTCTGTAATAATAATATATCCATACTGTTTAATTTTTTGACAAAATTAATCCGTTTTTTTGTATTTTCTTATAAAATACATGCTTCATTATTTTCACCCCGTTATTTTTCGCCGCACAAAAAACCTCATTTCCACCTAATTTTAACAACAAAACAACCTCCGTAGCAATAATATATACCCGTATTCCAACCTAATTACCTCATTCAATCGACACTTTCGCTCGGCATAGTAGTTTTACCGCAAAGAACGCAAGGGGCGCAAGGTGTTGAAGATATTTCCAAACCTTTGCGCCACTTGAGTAACACTTTGCGCCCTTTGCGGTAAAAAATTGTCGAAGAATGTTCAGGTTTTTATTCCTAATCTCGCATACGTTTCTTTCAGACTTCGCTCGTTATCCGATATAATCAGCAAGACATCACCCGGTTCGAGTTCGGTAGAGCCTGTCGGCACAAAATAATGTTCTTCGCGTTTTACCATGACGACTAATGTTTTTTCCGGCATAGGCATGTCCATAATTCTGTTTCCACGAACCAGATGCGCTTCGGTAAGAGTAATTTCAGACATGCTTGACTTTATATCGTCGGGAAAATCCACGTCGAATGTCGAAAGTTTATTTTGAGTATGTTTTTCCCCAATCAAGCCAAGCCATTTGGCTACAACAGGAACGGTCGTCCCCTGCAAAAGCAGGGAAACGAGTGTTACAAAAAACACTATATTAAAAATTATATGTGCATTAGGCAGATTTGCCGTCCATGGATACGTTGCGAACAAAATCGGAGCAGCGCCGCGCAATCCTACCCACGAAACATAATGACGGGCTCTGTTGGACATCCTTTTTAATGGAATCAGACATATCCAGACAGCAAAGGGACGGGCGCAGAAGATCATAAACAAACTTATTGCCAGCCCGATAGTTGCTATTGGAAGCAGTTCGGACGGATTGACTAACAGTCCAAGAGTGAGGAACATCACTATCTGGAAAAGCCACGTCATACCGTCCATGAATTTTTTAGACGTCTTTTTATGGACAAATTTGGAGTTTCCAATGACTAATCCGCTGATATATACTGCCAGATAACCGTTTCCTTTCAAATCGTTCGTTACCGAATATATCATAAACAGGACAGTCAGCAGCAAAACCGGATACAGAGATTCGTTATCAAGATTGATTTTGTTGATTAACTTCACAACAATACGCCCGAACACATAACCGAGAAGCGTTCCCACAGCTAATTGAAGAACAAAATTGCTTGCTATTGCCCACAAACTGCCTTCCCCGATTTTTAACAGCTGTATAAATGTGATGGTAAGCAGGTAAGCCATAGGGTCGTTACTGCCGCTTTCAAGTTCCAGAAGAGGTTTAAGCCGTTCTTTAAGCGCCAAGCCCTTCGCTCCAAGTATTGCAAAGACCGAAGCCGAATCGGTAGAAGACATCACCGAGGCTAAAAGCATGGCTTCGAGAAAGGAAAATGTTATGGCAGTAAACACATGCTGTGTCAGAAAATATACGAAGACGCCGGTAATCAGTGCTGTAAGCAGAACCCCCAATGTCGCAAGTATAATTCCATGAACCATTACCGGACGTATCTCCGTATATTTTGTGTCCATGCCTCCGGAAAACAAAATAGTATTCAGAGCTAACACTCCTATAAACTGAGCATTTTCGGGATTCGAAAATTCCAGACCGAACCCGTCATGCCCGAATATCATGCCCACGCCAAGAAATAAAACCAGTATGGGAACACCGAACCGGTATCCCGTCTTGCCTGCTATTATGCTGATAAATAACAGTAAAGAACCTATTAAAATAATATTGTCTATATAAAAACCCATACCGTTTTGTTGTTTTTATTATTATGTACACTCATTGCACTCATATTGTTCAATTTATCCTTTTTCTGCCCCTCAAAGGTATCATAAATTTTTGGAATACACCAAAATGTAATTATAAATGTCTTGATATCAATAGATATGCTAGCTCTCCCCTCCCCCTGTGGGGAGGGGGATGGACTCCCGGAGGCTTTCCCCGGAAGAGGGAGAAGCAGTATCCGGGGTAATTGATACCGTCGAAAGCTCTCATACAGACCCGGAACAGTCATTCGCAATCACATCGTCGGCGCTCTCCCCTCTCTTGTGGAGAGGGGCTGGGGGAGAGGTTTCAACGGGAGAGGTCTACTTTTGCGACACCCTCGAAGACGTTGACCGCGGTTTAACTCAGTCAATGCCATTAGACGAAATCCGCAAAATCAAGATTCCCCACGAAACAGCAATCCCGACAGGCGTCTACAAAGTCATTGTAAACATGTCGCCGGCAAAAAAGCGGATGCTTCCCCGCCTTTTGGACGTCCCGGGCTTCAGCGGAATACTCATACACCGCGGCAACACTAAAAGCGATTCGTCGGGCTGCATACTCGTCGGCGAGAACAAAGTAAAAGGTAAGGTAATCAATTCCACACAGTATGAAAAGCGTCTGGTTGAAATTCTTATGAACACAAAAGAAGAAATACGTATAAAAATTGTGAAATGATATGCATTAAACACATTGAGTCAAACAGTGAATTAACAAAAAACATTTCCC
>JAISPE010000035.1 GCA_031275145.1 Prevotellaceae bacterium
GGTATTGCGTTCTACCGCCTCCGCTTCGCCCGGATGAAACCTCTCAGAGCCATTCAGACTAAATCCTTTAACTGTTTTATTGTCCATTTTTCTAATTATAGCATTTTTAGTTATTCCTGAAATTATTCAGCAAAAGTATATATTTTTTTACATATTGCAAACTTTCCCCTTTTTTTGACAGAATTAACAGAATTTTCAGAATTAACAGATTTTGTAAATTATGAAAATTCTGTTAATTCTGTCAAAAAAGTGATTCTGTCAAAAAAGGGGGATTTTCACTGTGTGCTTTTCCATGACTAATTCTCTTAGCAAAACGATATTGTCGGGGACATTCGGCTCGCTCACAAATTTGTCCAGACAATCGAGTTCCTGTTGATGATTCACTAATCTGTTTTTGACACAGTTAACTGCGTTAATAATTTTATTCGCCTGCAACATTTTTTCCGACAAGACATTATTATTATTCACGTATGTTATCTGTTTCACAATATTCTTTTTCTCACAGTTCTCGATAAAATCCATATTGACCGTTAACCGATCTTTCTGCTTTTTTCTTTTTGACTGGAATTTGACTAATATGAGTTGATCTTTCTGCGATATATTTGAACACAAAAGAACAAGTTTTCCCGCGGTTGCAGTAACTTTTGGAGCGCCATAAACATCAACAATACTAAAGTATTTAGGGTGTGAAATTTCGATTTGGATGTTTTCCATGTTTGCATTCATATTATAAAATTCTTCTCTAAGAACATATCCTATATCGATATATGCACTGTCGCAGTCGCCGACGAAATGACTTTTCCCTCTGCCTTCTACCGAAATATCGTGTAAAAGATCGAAATTAATATTGTTTCCTATACCTATGGTAGATGTTTCTATCCCTTTATCATAGTAATTGACAGTATGTTTAAGGATTCGGACAGGATCTCTTTCTCCTGTGGTAGATACTCCGTCAGACATGAGGATCAGCCGGTTTCGATAAAATCTGTTGAGATTTTTATCAATCTCATCATATCCTCTCAACATTCCTGCCAGCATGTTTGTGCCGCCTCCGATCGTTATCCGGTCAATTATTTCCCTGAAAATACTGTCATTATTTTTGTTATACTGTCGCGCAGGAAGAATCACCCGGGCAACATCGTCATACGTTACAATAGACAGATAATCGCCCGGAACAAGACATGAAAGTATTTCTTTCATTGCGGTTTTCAATTTTTCCATCCTGTTGTTTTCTTCCATTGAAGCGCTGCGGTCAAGGGCAAAACACAGGTTCAAAGGTTTTCTTTCTACAGGTTCGCTCGCGGAAGAGATTTTTAGAAGAAGATCCACATTCAACTTTTTTTTATCCTGCGAATTGACTACCTCCAGATTAATATCCGAACTCTCGTTATAATCATAGGAATCGTTTGTCAGATAATCTTCCATATCGACCTGATGCGGCGAAAACAAACCGCAATTGGAAGGCATTATAATCTCCTGACAATATATTGTAAATGTGTATAACACACATAAACAGAGAATCGTTAAACATTTTGTATTCATTTCAGTTGTACATTTAAGAATATGCAAAAGTAAATATAACATTATTACCGTAACTAATAAATTATGTTAAATTATGTTGTTTTATCTAAAACTGTTCCCGCCGGGAAAAAATTTGCTGTGTTTCAAATAAATATATACTTAAACAAAATTGATTTGCAAAAGACCGCAGAATTATACCCGAGGGGTTTTGCAGCCTGTATTTTTCGCTAACCGTTTCCTTTTGAGCATAACAAAGTGTAAGAATACCTCGCGGGTACGGCATTTTATTTGCCGTATGCTTTAGCCCGTTTCTGTCAAAATCATGCTACGCAGAGTATAATTCGTTATATTTTATTAATTTCGCTACCCTGACTCATTAAACCTTTTTACCGGATTAGTGTCTATTAAAAGTGTTTTTTTATAAAAAAACTTATAAAAGACAGTTTTATATTGTTGTATATATATTTTTTTATAACTTTGCACAGAATTTTTTCAGGTTTTGATTTAGTTTAATATTAAATAACAGAAAACTGCTTGGCAAGGAAACAGTACAAATATAACCCTGACACTCTTTTGTTTGAAGAAAAAAAAGAGCCGCTCGTATCCCGAATTAAGAGAGGTATTTTAGCCTTTTTAGGGATCAGTACAATTGCTGCTGCATGGATTTTTGTATACTCTCTGTTCTTTCAAACCCCCAAAGAAGCTTATTTGTTAAAAACAACCAATGAATTATTGGTTTCGTACGAGATCATTCAAATGAAACTGAAAGAGGCCGGAAATACCCTGACCAATATAATGGATCGGGATAATAATGTTTACAGAGCCGTTTTCGAGGAAGACACTATCCCGTATACCGTCAGAAACGCCGGATTCGGAGGCGTAAACCGATATACAAAATACGAAAATCTGGGAATACAAAATACAGATCTGCTAATAGATATTTATCGCAGTTTGGATATTCTGCAAAAGAAAACATACATACAGTCAAAATCATTTGACAGAATCGGCGAACTTGCTTCCAGCAAAGTATTGATTCAACAGTCCATGCCCGTATCCGCGCCTGTCGATCTCTATCAAACACGTCTGTCTTCCCTCTTCGGATACAGAACAGACCCTGTGTATGGCGGAATACAGTATCACAAAGGCATTGACCTTTCCGGCAAAACAGGACTGCCGATATGCGTGACCGGCGACGGCACTGTACTTAAAGCCTCATATAACGGAGGAGGATACGGCAATATGGTTGAAGTCGATCATGGCTTTGGATACACAACGCGATATGCACACCTCAGCAAAATAAACGCCGTCGAAGGACAGAGAGTGAAACGCGGCGACAAAATCGGAGAGCTGGGAAATACCGGTAAATCGGTTGGACCTCACCTTCATTACGAAGTACGGTTGAAAAATAATCCGCAAAATCCTCTGATTTATTTCGAGAACCAGTTTGATATCGAAAACTTTGACTTTGTAGATCAGGGGGATGATGAATTGATTTATGACTAAATCGAAGCGCATGAACAAATTCAGATATAATCCCGAAACTTTAGTATTCGAGGATGTCGGAAAAAGTATCCGGCGGACGGTCCGTCGAGTTATTTCCTTTCTACTGTTCAGTTTCGTTATTGCTGTCATATATTATGCAGTATATTCTTTATTTTTCGATACATACTCCGAATACTCCATCAAAAGGGAGAACAAAATTCTTGCAGAACATCTTACCGAAATCAATGACAGGTACAGGAAACTTCATGAAGTGATTATGGATATTTCGAAAAGAGATACCAATATATACAGTGTGATTTTTGAAACAAAACCGCCCGACGACATATTCGCAGAAACAGAACAGTCTTCTGTAAAATACGAATCGCTTCAAACGAAAACCATTAAAGAGTTAGTCCTGATAGCCGAAAACAGAGTGGAAATACTGGCCGGTAAATCCCGTATACAGTCGGCAATTATTGACAGTTTTAAAAACACAGTAAATTCGAAACAGGACGAACTCCGGCATATTCCGGCAATCGTACCCATCAAAAATCTGCATATCAATGCCGTCGGCGCTTCGGTAGGCGAAAAGATAAACCCGATACACAAATCCCTGCAAATACATAAAGGTATTGATTTTGCCGTCCCTGTAAATTCGGAAGTTATTGCAACCGCTTCGGGAACAGTGAAAGATGTGATATCAAAAAAATTCACCACCGGCGTCGAAATCATTATAGACCACCAAAACGATTATGAAACAAGATATTTATATCTGAACGAATCGTTAGTAAAAAAAGGAACACCGGTGGAACGCGGCGACATTATCGGCAGAGTGGGAAATATCGGAGTGACAGTGCCGCACCTTCATTACGAGGTCAGAGTGGGAGGAAAAATCGCCGACCCTCTGAACTATTTCTTCATGGAACTGTCGCCAAAAGAAACGCTCTCATTCGTAAAAGCGTCCTTAGACAAGGGACAGTCGCTCGATTAGTTAAAATCACACAGTTAAAGATGATCATGTATGAGTTATAAACGGAAAGACACGACAGGAGAAGTACTGTGTATTCCGAATTTCAGCGAAGGTACGGATTCCTCGAAAATCCGGCTGATTAGCAAATCCATAGAATCTGTTTCGGGTATTAAACTTTTGCATGTCGACAGCGGCGCGGATGCTAACAGAACGGTTATTACATTCGCGGGCACGCCCGAAAGCGTCTGCAATGCCGCTTTCGAAGCCATTAAAACAGCATCGAAAATCATTGATATGCGGCTTCATCATGGAAAACATCCCCGAACGGGAAGCGTGGACGTCTGCCCTCTGGTCCCGATCAGGAACATTAGCATGGAAGAGACGGTTATATATGCCCGTAAATTAGCTGAACGTACAGGCAGAGAGCTGGAAATACCCGTATACTGTTATGAAAACGCCGCATTTGTTCCCGAACGCAGAAACCTCGCTTTTTGCAGAAAAGGAGAATATGAATCTTTGAAACAGAAACTTTCCGAACAAAAACCGGACTTCGGCCCTGATATATTCACTCCGAAAGTCGCAAAAACAGGCGCGGCAATAATCGGAGCAAGAGATTTTCTTGTTGCTGTGAACTTTAATCTCAACACAAAATCAAAAGATACAGCCGCGCTGATTGCTTCCGGAATACGTGAAAAAGGCAGAAAAGATACCGATGCAAAACTGAAAGGAATCAAGGCTATAGGCTGGTATATCAACGATTTTGACATCGCTCAGGTATCTGTAAACATCACAGACATAAAAGCCGTTTCGCTATACCGGGTTTTTGAAGAAGTCAGGAAAAGAGCGGAGCAATTAGACGTACAGGTCACCGGAACAGAAATAGTCGGCCTGATTCCCGAAAAAATTCTGCTTGATGCCGGATACTGTTTTCTTTCACAGACAGAGAATCCTGCAAATGTTTCCGACGAACTGTTACTGAAAATCGCCATAGAAAAATTGGGACTGAACGACCTGTATCCTTTTATTCCCGACGAAAAAATATTAGACCGAAAGTTAGGCCATCCCGTATAGTCTCCATCGGATTGCTTCTCGCAATGAGGCTTTTCGTTATATTATATCCTTATAACAGGCTTTTTCGACAAAGTCACCGCTGCTTGATGACAAATTTTCTCACGTACGCAGCAAAATTTCCATCAGTACGCGGCAGAACTTCCATCCGCATGCAAAATAAGATTGCGAAAAGCGTCATTGTAAATACTCGTTTCGTACCGCAACTGAAAGCGTAATGACGCTTATCGGAACGTCCTGAAAGGACTTTTAAGGACACAAAACAGTTCAAAGACTATAACCGAAAAAGTATCCCATTAAACAGGTTAATTCAAAAACCATAGAACTTTCTCCATCCTCGTACAGTAAGTCCCGCATGCCGCCCATGCCGTAAGCTAAAGCTTACGGTTAATAATGTGTCGTCACTGCGGGACTTGCTGTATACGGCTGTAGAAAGTTTTTTTAATGGGTTACACGGTAGAAAAAGATCCCCGACCCTGCGTTGCATTCCCTCAAGAATGCATCCGAAATTACCTGCCCGTGATTTTCTGGAAAGCCACTAATCTGTCGTATCTGTGTTCCGGCAGGCGGTAATAGACGTATATATTATAGACATTTTCGGTTTCATAGAAACATCCTTCGGTGGCGTTCATGTCCAGATTGCCGTCTTTATCAAGGATAACATACTGATAGTTATAAAAACCCTGTTTCAGCGGGACAATACATTTGTAGGAACCGTCGATATATCGCATCTCATATCTGTCGGAAACAGACCGGTTTGTAAGCTCGCCGAACAAAAATATCCTTCCTTCGACAGACATTTTCGGGACAAACGAGAAAAGAACGTCCACGTATTCCGACTGGGTATCAGGGTCTGTTGAATTATCCGAAGCAATCATATATTTGCCGTTTATGTCGCGTGCCGACAGATATTCCGAACGTTCGGCGTCCGGAACGAGTTCAACCCGATGCACGCCGTCAAACGAATGACGGGCAACTCCCTGTCCATTATATATCAGCGAGCGTATATCGATAGCGCGGTATTCATTTCCTCCGTTGTAGATATTTCGGTCGGGACGGGAATAATCCACATTACCGGGCTGGACAAAAGCAGGTAGAGGATTTTCGACGCCCGGTACGGCTGTGAAATTCCGTTCGACCCGGACTTTCAGGTTTCTGTATGCGTCGATAATTCTTAACGAAGGGCAGGAAACCTTGAAACCAAACTGTTGCATACACTGAACGCTGGCAGGGACGATCGCGGACGCGCCGACTGCAGCCAGAGTCTCCACCATTGAGAAACCTTTAACCAGCACAGGTTTGCGCGAGTTACGCTCAAAAACTTTAACAAGATAGTTTCCCGATATTTTCAAGTTCACGTTTTCATTCGGCAAAGTAACGGCAAAATGACGGTAATTCAGGACCGTTCCCTGCGACTGACTTACTTCGTTTATCTCATTTTCGGGGAAACCCGACATATAATCGTTCAGAATCAGATTTTCTTCCTGCCAGTTGGCATCGCGATGTTCCACAGTGTAGTAATAGTCGTCTTCGACTTCGCTGTTGCGGATAAGTTCGTCGAAAACAAGCGTTACGGTTTCGTCGGAATTTAAACGGATAAGAGGATCGGAAAACCGGTCGCCGGTCTTGAACATCTGTACGGAACAGATTTTGCCGGAAAAACAGAAGTCCCTGAATCCGGCTTTTGCATTAACTTTTTGAAGATCCTGCGAATAAGCCGTTCGACCTGTCAATATCAGTAATATGATAAAAAACCGTTTCATCGCGCATCATATTCCGGACATTTGCCTCACACGCTCGAACAGTACCACTGCGGCAGCGGCAGAAACATTCAGCGACTCGATATTTCCCCGAAGCGGAATTTTAACCGTTTCGTCGGCAAGTTCCAGATTATTTTCGGAAATTCCGGATTCTTCCGAACCGAGTATAATTGCAACAGCTCCCGTCAAATCTGCGGCAAAACAGCCTGTATCCGATTTTTCCGTAGCTGCAACCGTTTTGATGTCATAGTTTTTCATCAGGTAGATTGCCGTTCTCAAATTCGGTACGCGACAGACGGGAACGTAATTCAGTGCGCCTGCCGAAGTTTTCATCGCATCAACATTCAGCGGAGCGGCGTTTTTAGCCGGCACGACAATCGCGTCTACTCCCGCACATTCGGCTGTACGGGCTATCGCTCCGAAATTCCGCACATCGGTTATCCTGTCCAGCAAAAGCAGGAAAGGCGTCTTCCCCGACAACTGTATCTTTTCCAGAACTTTTTCCAAATCGGCATATTCCGCTGACGATAAAAATGCAACCACACCCTGATGATTGCCGTTTTTCGTCAGACGGTTAAGCCTTTCGGCGGGGACTCTGTCGAGCGTAATCCGTTTCTTTTTAGCCGAATCAATTATCTGATAAAGCAGTTCGGACTCGCCGCCTTCCCGAATCAGTATTTTCCCGAAAGATTTATCCGCTTTAAGCGCTTCCAGAACAGGCCTGAGACCGAATATTTTATTGCTGTCCATCAACGACGGTTTTTCAAAAAGTTTCCATTTCGTCGGGAGCGATAACCCTGCGCACGATTCCGCGTTTCGACGAGCGGATAAAGTTCAGTATAAGATCTCTTTCGTCTGTCTGCGGAAAATCCTGTTCTACTTTGCTGCATGCGTCGGTAGTATTCAGATTGCTCTGATATATAACCTTGTAAATGGAACTTATCTCTTCGATTTTCGGAGATGTAAATCCCCGTCTTCTAAGGCCGATCCTGTTTACGCCGCCATACGACAAAGGAAGATGACCGACAATTATATACGGGGGAATATCTTTTCCGACAAGCGAGCCGCCCATTGTCATCACGTGAGCGCCGATGCGCGTAAACTGGTGAGTACCTGTTTTTCCGCCAAGTATTGCATAATCGTAAATATCGGTTTCGCCTGCAAGTCCGGTAAACGAAGCCAAAACGACGCTGTTCCCGATACGGCAGTCATGCGCTACATGCGAATACGACATTATCAGGCAGTTGTCTCCAATCTTCGTTTTCAGTTTTCCGCTGGCTTCCGTACCGCGGTTCACTGTTACACATTCTCTTAAAGAACAGTTATCGCCGATTTCGACCCACGATATTTCGCCTTTAAACTTCAAATCCTGAGGTATTGCCCCGATAACCGCTCCGGGAAAGATATGGCAGTTGTTGCCTATTTTCACATAATCCATTATCACTACGTTGGATTCTATCTTTGTCCCGTCTCCTATTTCAACATTTTCCGCGATACTCGAAAAAGGAGCGACCGTTACGTTTTTTCCTATTTTTGCATTGGGATGAATATAATTCATATATTACTGGGTATTATTTATTATTTATTATTTATTTTTAACTATCTGTGCAGTTAATTCTCCTTCGGTAACAAGCTGGTCGCCAACAAAAGTTTGTCCGAACATTACGACAATGCCTCTACGTATCGGCTCAAGCAGCGTGAGTTTGAAAATCAGAGTGTCTCCGGGAACGACTTTCCGTTTAAACTTGACTTTGTCTATTTTAAGGAAATAAGTTGAATACGTTTCCGGATTGTCTACATTTCCCAAAGCCAGTATTCCTCCGACCTGCGCCATGGCTTCAACCAGCAGAACGCCCGGCATCACAGGCTCTCCGGGAAAATGACCGACAAAAAAAGGCTCGTTCATCGTCACGTTTTTTATTCCGGTTACACAGTCTTCAGTCCGTTCGATTATCCTGTCAACCAGCAAAAACGGCGGTCGGTGCGGCAGGATTGACATGATTCCCTTGATATCGTACTGCGGAGGTTTGTTCGGATCGTATTTCGGAGCTACGGGTTTTAAAGTCTCCCGTTTGATTGTTTTGCGTAACTCTCTGGCCGTTTCGGTGTTTATCTGATGCCCGGGTTTGAAAGCTATAACCCGTCCGTTGATCCGGAAACCGATAAGCGACAGATCGCCGATGAGATCTAAAAGCTTGTGACGGGCAGGCTCGTTGATAAATCTGAGTTGCAGATTATTCAGATACCCTTCCGGAACACGTTCCACAGTAGGTTTGTTGAACAGTTCGGCCAGATGCTGCAACTCGTTTTTGTCGCATGCATTTTCGACGATAACTATCGCATTCTCAAAATCTCCGCCCTTGATGAGATTGTTGGCAAGCAGGGCTTCCAGCTCGTGCAGAAAGACAAAAGTCCTGCATGGAGCAATTTCCGTAGCGAAATCGTCCAGAGATTCCAGACGCGCCGACTGTGTGTTTAAAACTTTGGAATTGAAATCGACAGTTACATTTACGCTGAACTTGTCGTCGGGATATATCACTATTTCCTTGCCGCTTGCCTCGTCGCGGAAAACTGTTTTTTCCCTGATTGCGTGATAGACACATTCGGCGTCCTGTTCTTTCAGTCCCGCACTGTTGATAGCGTCCACGTATTTTATTGCGCTTCCGTCAAGTATGGGTGTTTCAGGAGCGTTGATTTTAATCAGGGCATTATCGACGCCCAAAGCCCAGAGCGAGGCCATAAGATGCTCTATCGTGGTTACCCTTACTCCGTTTTTTTCGAGAGTAGTGCCGCGCGAAGTAGCCGTCACATTATCTGCAATAGCGTCTATTACCGGTTGTTCGGGTAAATCAATCCGTTGAAACTTAATCCCGTAATTTTCATTTGCCGGACAAATTGTCAGCTCAACATCAAGACCGGTATGTAATCCTTTTCCTTTTAATCCAATCTCGGATTTTAAAGTGTGCTGTTTCTGCATTATTATATTACGTAATAATTTATTAACTATTTAAGGCCGCAAATGTAATAAAAAATCCGAATAACAATACAATATTCTTTTTCTCCACTTATAATCAACGTTTCAACGGTTTCATTAATCCTGTAAAAGATCGGCTGTTCCGCCGTTTTCATACATAATTCACAATACGGTTATTCTTTAGTGATGAGAAATAAATAAGATATAACGGTTAAACAACCTCATTTTTACCTGATTTCCAAACAAAACAACCTCAGTAGCCTGAAAATGTGATATAAACCACAGACCTCATTACCTTTTATATAACTAAAATGTAAAGATCGCATAATTAGATTATTAATGATAGCGTCAATTATTCCTTTTTTACCTCATATCCGTAAGTCCAGCATGGCCGCAGGTATCCATGCCGTAAGCTAAAGCATACGGTTAATAAAGTGTCGTCCCTGCGGGACTTACAGTACAGTCCGGTCATGTTAATCATAAACCCTGAATCAGGTTCAGGAACAGAAATCAGCGGTTCAGACAATGATCGCCCGACAATTGCTCTGACTGTCTGAACCGCTGATTTTAATATGATTTTTATGATTGACATGATTTTCT